>NZ_JBHYUU010000225.1:0-11265 GCF_042749955.1 Kitasatospora sp. NPDC059462
GTCGCGGCCACCAGGACGGCGGCGTAGCGCTGTTCGATCTTCTCGACGAACAGCTGGGTGGGGGCCTTGGGGGGGGGGGGGGGCGGCGACCAGGGGGCGGTCCGGGGGCGCGCCGGGGGGGGGGGGGGCCGCGCGGCCCCCCTCCGGGCCGGGCCGCGCGCCACGGCCGGTTCTGCCGCGGCTATTGACGGAATGTCCAACAATGGCGATTCTCGTCACACCGAGTTCGCGGGACCAGACCCCCGCCCTCCGGAGAGCCGCCGTGCCGCGGCGGGGGCGCCGGCCGCGTCGTCGGCCCGCCCGTCCGTCCCTCCGGAACTGGGGTGCCCATGACCCGAATCCCCCACGCACGCCTGCGATTCGCCACCCTGCTCGCCGCGCTGCTCGCCCTGGTCGCCGCCGCCCTCGCCGCCCCGGCACGCGGGGCCGGCGGCGCGAACTGGTGGGACCCGGTCGCCCGGCCGGCGCCCGACGCCGGGATCGGCGTCACGGGCGAGCCGTTCACCGGCACCGACGACCGGGGCCGGGTCCGCGGCTTCGTCGACGCGCACGACCATATTCTCGCCAACGAGGCCTTCGGCGGCCGCCTCATCTGCGGCAAGGCCTTCTCCGAGGCGGGCGTCGCCGATGCCCTCAAGGACTGCCCCGAGCACTACCCCGACGGCACGCTCGCCGTCTTCGACATGATCACCAAGGGCGGCGACGGCCGGCACGACCCGGTCGGCTGGCCGACCTTCGCCGACTGGCCGGCCCACGACTCGCTCACCCACCAGCAGAACTACTACGCCTGGGTGGAGCGCGCCTGGCGCGGCGGCGAGCGGGTGCTCGTCAACGACCTGGTCACCAACGGGGTGATCTGCTCGGTCTACTTCTTCAAGGACCGCAGCTGCGACGAGATGACCTCGATCCGCCTCCAGGCGAAGCTGAGCTACGACATGCAGGCCTACGTCGACCGGATGTACGGCGGCCCGGGCAAGGGCTGGTTCCGGATCGTCACCGACAGCGCACAGGCCCGGGAGGTCGTCCGGCAGGGCAAACTGGCCGTGGTGCTCGGGGTGGAGACCTCGGAGCCGTTCGGCTGCAAGCAGGTGCTGGACGTCGCCCAGTGCAGCCGGGCCGACATCGACCGCGGCCTCGACGAGTTGTACGGGCTCGGGGTGCGCAGCATGTTCCTGTGCCACAAGCTCGACAACGCGCTGTGCGGCGTGCGGTTCGACGAGGGCGCGCTGGGCGCGGCGATCAACGCGGGCCAGTTCCTGTCGACCGGCACCTTCTGGCAGACCGAGCAGTGCACCGGCCCGCAGCACGACAACCCGATCGGTCTGGCACCCGCCCCGGCGTCCGTGCAGAGCCAGCTGCCGCCGGGGGTGACGCTGCCCGCCTACGCGGCGGACGCCCAGTGCAACACCCGGGGCCTGAGCGAACTCGGCGAGTACGCGCTGCGCGGGATGATGCGGCGCGGCATGATGCTGGAGCTCGACCACATGAGCGTCAAGGCGGCGGGGCGGGCCCTGGACGTCCTGGAGTCCGAGGCGTACCCGGGCGCCCTCTCCTCGCACAGCTGGATGGACCTCGGCTGGACGGAGCGGGTCTACCGGCTCGGCGGCTTCGTCGCCCAGTACATGAACGGCGCGGAGGCGTTCAGCGCGGAGGCGCGGCGCACCGACGCGCTGCGCGACAAGTACGGCGTCGGCTACGGCTACGGCACCGACATGAACGGGGTGGGCGGCTGGCCCGGTCCGCGCGGGGCCGGCACCGCGAACCCGGTGCGCTACCCGTTCCGCACCGCCGACGGCGGCTCCGTGGTCGAGCGCGCCACCGCCGGCAGCCGCACCTGGGACGTCAACACCGACGGCGCCGCGCACTACGGCCTGGTGCCGGACTGGCTGGAGGACATCCGGCTGGTCGGCGGGCAGGGCGTGATCGACGACCTGTTCCGGGGCGCGGAGTCCTACCTGACCACCTGGGGCGCCTCCGAGCGGTACCGGTCCGAGGTGAACCTCGCGGGGGGCGCCACCGCCGCGGCGAGCTCGGCCGAGTGGAACCCGTTCACCGACTTCGGGGCCGCCCGGGCGGTCGACGGCAACGCCTCCAGCCGCTGGGCCAGCGACTGGAGCGACGACCAGTGGCTGCGGATCGACCTGCCCGCCACCACCCTGGTCGGCCGGGTCACCCTGGACTGGGAGCGCGCCCACGCCCGGGCCTACCGGATCGAGGTGTCCACCGACGGGACCACCTGGCGCACGGTCTGGTCCACCGCCACCGGTGACGGCGGGCTGGACACCGCGCGCTTCCCCGCCGTCCCGGCCCGCTACGTGCGGATCCACGGCGAGCAGCGCGCCACGGGGTGGGGGTACTCGCTGTACGAGGTTTGTGTCTACCGGGGCTGACGCCGGGCCGGGGTGACGGGTCGCCGGGCCGGGGGGGGGCACCCCTCGGCCCGGCGGCCCGTCCGGCGCTCAGTCGTGCAGCGTCACGCCGGGCAGGGGCAGGCCGGCGGCGTCGAACAACGCGGCTCCGCACGCGCAGGACTCGCCGGCCAGGGTCTCCTCGGGCGGCAGTTCCCAGAACAGCGTCTGCGCGCACCCCGGGCAGTCCAGGCCGACCAGCCTCGTTCCGGATTCCGCGCCCCAGGCCCGGACCGGGAGGTCCTCGTGGGTCAGCCCGGCCGGCTCCCGCTCGCCGGCCGGCGCGACCAGCAGCTCGTAGGCGTCGGTGCCGCTCTCCCACACCAGGAGGGTGCAGCCGAGGTCCGCCAGCACGCCGGCGAGGTGGTCGAGCTGGCGGACCGGGAGGTCACCGCGGCGCAGCGCCGGATCGGCCTCGGCCGCCCGGCGGACGGCTTCGGTGTCGACGCCGACCGGCTCCACCCCGAAGGCCCGTACCCGGGCGGCCACGAAGTCCGCCAGCCGGCCCGGTTCCTCCTCGCCGGTCCAGTCCATCGTGAACATCACGCTGTCGACCGCGGTCCCCCGGGCCCGTTCGTCGGGGGTCAGGACCAGTTCTCCGAGCTGCGTCATGACGATCACGCTATCAACTGCCCGGCGGCGGGCCGTCGTCGCCGGTTCGGGGGTGGTTCGGGGGTGGCCCGGGAGTGGTTCCGGGGCGGCCCGGGGGTGGTGCGGGGGCAGTGCGGCCGGGCTACCGGATGGTCTCGCCGGACTCCCGCACCACCGTCCAGCCGTCGCCGTCCAGCGCGTGGACGGGCGGGCGGGGCCGCACCCAGACATGGGCGAACGGCTGGTCGTAGCCGCCGCAGTCGCCGATCACCACCACGTCCCCCGGGCCCGCGTCCGCCGGCCCGGGGAGGTCGTCCGCGAAGACGTCGCCCTCGTAGCAGTTGGCGCCGAGCAGCCGGTAGCGCCCGCCGCGGTCGCCCGGCGCCGCGGGGAACTCGATCGGGTGCGGACGGCTCTTCACCGTGCGGGCGAGATTGGTGCCGCCGTCCAGCACCAGCAGTTCCCGTCCGTCGCGGGACTTGCGGACCGCCACCCGGCAGACCAGCGCGCCGTGCTCCTCCACCAGGGAGCGCCCCGGCTCGATCAGCAGGTCCACCTCGTCCGGCCCCGGCCCGGCCTGCCGGCACCCGGCGGCGACGGCGGCCGCGTACACCTCCCACGCGCGCCCGGGCACCCCCTGCGGCGGGAATCCCCCGCCGACGTCCACCGTCAGCCGGCCCCCGGCCGTCCGGGCGAGGTCCCGCAGCGGTTCCGCCCAGGACACCAGCGCCTCGCGGTACGTCTCCGGGCCGGACAGGGTGCCGACCCCGATGTGCACGCCCCACACCGGCCGGCCGGCCCGGCCCAGCAGTTCGCGCGCCCGCGTCACCTCGTCCGGCAGCAGCCCGAAGCGCGACCACCGCCCGTCGTCGCCCCGGGTCGCGAGCCGCAGGCCCACCGGCGGCGGGCCGTCGGGCAGGGCGAGCAGGTCGGCCAGTTCGGTCAGCGAGTCGACCTGCACCGGGACGCCGAGCCCGGCCGCGCGGGCCAGGTCCGCCCGGCTCTTCACCGGCCCGTCGAAGACGATCCGCCCGGGTGCGAAGCCGTCCGCCAGCGCGAGGGAGAGCTCCGCGCCCGACACCACCTCCGCCGCCCCGCCCAGCGCCGCCAGCCGCCGCGTCACGGCGGCCAGCGGGTTGCTCTTGTACGAGTACGCCACCGTCAGCCGCGCGAACTCCCGCCTCCAGACCCGCTCCATCTCCCGGTAGCCCGCGGCGAGCGCCTCCAGGTCGAACAGGTAGAACGGTGTCGGACAGCGCTCCGCCACCTCCAGCGCCCCGGCCCGCAGACGATCGCTCAGCACGGCGTGCACCACCTTCCGGCACGGTTCGGTCGGCTGCGAAGCACGATAGGCCAATCCCCTCGGCCTGTCAGTGGCACCTCACGTCGTCGAGGGCCCCCGGGCCGGGGTGACCGGCGGCCGCCGCGTCCGGGGCGCGGTGCGGGGCGGCCTCGCCCGGCACGCCGGACACGCTGCCGCCGGCGTCCCGGTACGGGCGGCACGACAGGCGCGCCATCGCCCCCGGCGGGGCGAACGGGTCGGTGCCGCAGTCCGCCACCGCCGGCACCGTGGTCCGGATCTGCCCCGGCGTTCGCCCGGTCACTGCGCCCGTCGTCCCGGTCGTCCTCCGCGGCCTCGCTCCGCCACGGATGGACCGCTTCCTCGCCCACGCGCCGCGAGGACCGGAGCCGTCGGCTACCGTGGCGGCGCATGACGAACACCGAGATCGAGGTCACCGCGGAACTCGTCCGGGACCTGTTGCGCGATCAGCACCCCGACCTGGCCGACCGACCGGTGCGGTTCGGCGCACGGGGCTGGGACAACCAGCTGTGGCGGCTCGGCGACGACCTGGCCGTGAGGCTGCCCTGGGCGACGGAGTCCGCGGACGCGCTGCTGCGCAAGGAGCACACCTGGCTTCCCGTCCTGGCGCCGGGGCTCCCGCTGCCGGTTCCCGTCCCCCAGCGCCTCGGCGAGCCCTCCGAGCGGTTCCCGCGACCGTGGACCGTCACCACCTGGCTGGCGGGAACGCCCGCCGACCGCGCCCCCGTCACCCGCGCCGCGGAGGCGGCCGACGCCCTGGCGGCGTTCCTGAGCGCCCTCCACCGGCCCGCGCCCGACGGCGCACCCGCCGGCCGTGACCGCGGCGGACCGCTGGCCGACTACGCGGAGGGATTCGCCCGGGCGCTGGCCGCGGCCACCGGGTTCGGGTTGGTCCCCGACCCGGACGCCGTCCGCGCGGTCTGGGAGGACGCCGTCGCCGCGCCCGGGTGGACCGGCCCGCCGCTGTGGCTGCACGGCGACCTGCATCCGGCCAACGTCCTCACCTCGGACGGGACCGTCTGCGGTGTGGTCGACTTCGGCGACCTCTGCGCGGGCGATCCGGCCTGCGACCTCGCCGCCGCCTGGATGCTGCTGCCGGACGGCGCCGCCGACCGCCTCCTCGACGCCTACCGGCCGGCCGCGGACCCGGCGGCCCGGCGCCGGGCCCGTGGCTGGGCGGTGCTAAAGGCCCTCGGTTGCGCCCTCATCGGGGAGGCGGGCGTCCACGGCCGCCCGGGCGGCAAGCCGAGCTGGGGGCCGCCCGCCCGGGCCGCGCTGCGCCGCCTCACCGCGACGGCCCGGCCCTGAGGGCGTGTCCTGCGGATCGGGCCGGGGGAACCCCCGCCGCACGGACTCCGCCGCGGGCTCGTCGGACCTGTCCGCAGGAGATGCCCCGCCCCGCCGTCTCCAGGCGGCGGGTCAGGTCGGCGAAGGCCGCCCGGACGGCCCGGGGGTTCTCGATCCGGGGGAAGTGACCGGCGTCCTCGATCGTGTGGCGCAGCACGTGGGGCCGGTCGAAGTCCACCGCGGCCTGGCAGTACGGGAGGCCCGCCGGCAGCGCCCGGCCCCCGGCCGGCCCCCGGGCGGTGAAGTCCCACGGCGCCGCGGCGAGGGTCAGCGCGCGGGGTCGCGTCGTCCGGCTGCCGGGCGTGGGCGGCGGCCGCCTCGTCGAGGGCGGGGAGCGGGTGCGCCGCCGCCCGGTCGGCGAAGGGGCGGCGCCGGCCGGCGTGCGGCGCACTGCTGACCAGGGCCGCGCCGGCGAGGCGTCCCTCCGGGGCCGGTACGGACAGCAGGAACACCCCGCCGGTGGAGTGGCCGGCCCTGGCCGGCGCGTCCACCTCCTCGTCCCTGGCGGCCCCGGCCTGGGGTCCGAAACAGCCGGTTCCACCGCCCCTCGCTCCGCGCGACGCGGCGCAGCCTGACGCCCGACCCCGTCCGGCGCTCCCGGCGCTCCCGCTGTTCCCCGAGTTCCCGCCCCGTGCCGCCCCGCCCTCGTTCACCCCGCGGCCGGTCCGCCGGTCCGCGGGCCGGCAGTAGCCCGCGGGGCGGCGGTCGGGTCAGAGGATCTGGATGGAGGCGACCCGGGGAGGCCGGTTGGGGAAGCTGATGTCGTGCCAGCGCTCGATCTTCACCGAGTCGCCGTTGACGTCGTAGTAGATCAGGTCGTTGTTGCCCGTGTAGATCCGGTCGATCCACCACCCTCCGAAGTCGGTCCGGCCGGCGTTCGCGTAGCAGTCGACGCTCTCGCGGCCGTCGAGGTGCGAGTAGATCTTGAGGAAGCTCTCGCCGCCGACGCACTCGACGTGGTCGATGGCGTAGGCCGTGCCGCCCGGCACGCCGAGGGTCAGCGCGGCCGCGGCCGCGAACGCCACGACCGCGGAACAGGCGGCCCGCAGGCCTTTCTGGATCATGGGTGCTCCTTCTCCTGGGAGGGCCCGCGCCTGTCGGGGCGGCGGGCCGGGGACCGGGGCCCAAGCTAGCGATCCGCCGTCCCCCGTCCGGCCCCAACACTCCGGATGCGAACCGCACGACCGGAGGACCACTCGATCGTGGCGCCCGCCCCGGCTTCCGTTGACCGTTCACCCTGACGGGACGTGACCACACGTCACTTCTCCGGGCGGCGCGTACTGGGGGAAAGCGGCCGGCTCCCGGGATGACCGGATCCGCGCTTCCTCCGCTGCTGCTCCTGGACGTGGACGGGCCGCTCGTCCCGTTCGGGGGGAAGGGCCCGTACCCGGAGTACGGGGCGGCGGCGGCCGGCGGGAACCCGCTGCTCGCCCGGGTCGATCCCGGACACGGACCGCGACTGGCCGCGCTGCCGTGCGAAGCCGTCCGGGCGACGAACCGGGAAGAGGAAGCCACCACCGACAGGGCGCCGCGGCTCGGCCTACCGGCCCTGCCGGTGGTGCATGGGCGGAAACCTCCAACGCGCATCAACGCGAGGACAGGTGGTGCGGGCTCCCCCGGAAGACCCGAAGCCTGGTGGCCCCCACCCCGGCCCTCCTGTATCCCCTCGCGTCATCCCGCAGCCGCACCGGCGAAGACTTCGCAGTCCTTCATCAAGGGCTGCGGGCCACTTGAGCGCGCGGTGATCCACAGGAATCGACAATCGCTCCCTAGCTTCGTCGATACTGCGATACGTCGGAGCAGTCCTTGATCGCCTTGTCGCTGCTGGCCTTCTCCGCATCCATGGCTGCACTCTCCTGGCGTCTCGCTGCCGGATCGCCAGGATGCCTGTCGGCGAAGTCGGACGACTTGGCCGCAAAGTCGGCATCAGTCGCGTTACTGAGCAGGTCCGAGCGGAGGGTTGCGTCGTTGGCGCTGTCAGCGGCGTTTCGGAGCCTGCCGGCGTACAGGTACATGGAGGCCGGGTAGCCGACCAACAGCAGGTCGCTCGGGGCGGCTCCCACTGCCGCTTCAAACCCGTCGCACGCCTTGATGTCGCCTGCATGCGGGTCCGGATGCCCAGCCAGCTGGTGGAAGCCGAAGAACCCCAGCACGCCGATGAGGACACCGGCAACAGCCAAGCGGAATGCGAGCCTTCTGCCTCTCCCGCCCTCCCGCTCGGCGCGTGCCCCGGCATCCCGATCCCGAGCTCTTGCCATCCGGCCCCCTCGGCCCAGCGATTGTCCCAGCGGAGTCATCCTAGGTGACGAGGCACGGGCGGGCGTGCCAACTGCCATACCCTGCAACGCCTTTGACCAGAGGTCTGCCGTGGCACGCCGCAAGACCCGGGCCTCCGGCCCCTCAAACGAGTCCCTGCGCATCGCGCGGACGATCGTCTCCTACGAGTCGTGTTCGGACTCCGGGGTCCCGCACGCCGTCACCCGCGAGCTGTGGGCCCACGGCATGACGACGCCCTTCGCGGCCGGTGAGCGCGGCTCCGTCGACGTCGCGGGCGTCCGCCGGGTGAACGGACGGGGCCGCCCCGCCGACGCCCGCCCCAACGGTGTCCGTACGCGGTCCGGCCCGGGCTCCAGGGAGCGCGGGCCCGGCCGGAAGGGCGGTTTCCGGTCAGGGTCCCGGCGGGACGGCACGGACGCGGTGGGGCGGGTGGTACCGGTGCGGCGGCGGACGGGGCGGCCGGGGCGGGAGGCACCCGGAGGGGCGGCTTCCGCCCGTCGCGCGAAGGGCCGGGCGGCGCGTACCGCAGGCCTGTGCCGCCGCCCGGCGCGCCCCTACGATGTGAGCGCCGTCGGGCCTGACCCCCGACCCCGTCACTGCCGGCCGACGCCGGGTAGCGCCGGTCCCCTCCCTGAGGGACCGGTCGTCCCGTCGGCCGCCGCCTGCCGGCTCACCCCGGCACGGGCGGAACAGCAGGGCGGGCACCACCGCGCAGGCCGCCCGTGATTCCTCACACCCAAGGGGTATGCCCATGCACGCCGGCACCGCCGTACCACCGGTCAGACCCGTTCCCGCCGACCGCGCGTTCCGCGCCGTCCGCGCCCTGCTGCTCGTCCTCGCCGTACTGGCCGCCCTGGTGGGCGTCAGTCTCCCGGCGGCCGGCCCGGCGCACGCCGCCGTGCCCGACCGCTGGGGCTTCGCGTACCTCGACAACCCGACCCCGCCGCCGTCCTACGTCCCCGACACCAGCCGCCAGTGGGGCAGCTGGCCGTCCCCGGCCGCCAACCCGGTGAGGGTGGACCAGGTCGGCACCGGGTCCTACGTCGTGCACTTCCCGCTGATCGCCGGCCCCGGCGGCATCGCGCACGTGACGGCCGTCGGCCGCACCGGCAGCTGGTGCCAGGTCAGGGGCTGGGCGACGGCGGGCACCGGACAGGACGTCGCGGTCGGCTGCTACCGGCCGGGCGGCGCCCCCGAGGACACCCGGTTCACCGTCCTCTACACGACCAGCAGCGGGGTCCCGGCCCCGGCCGTGGGCGGCTACGGCTACGTCTTCTCGAACACCACCGGCGCGGTGATCACCCAGTACAACTCGACCGGCGGCACCAACGCGGTCGGCTACGGCGGCACCGGCGTCTGGAAGGTCTGGCTGCCCGGCCTGGGCCAGGCGACGCCGGCCGGCAACCTGGAGGTCACCGCCGTCGACGCGGTCAACGGCGCGCGCTGCAAGGTCGGCGAGTGGGCGCCCTCCGCGAGCGGCCAGACCGTCCTGGTGAACTGCTACAACGCCGCCAACGCCCCGTACGACACCCGCTGGACGCTGAGCTACTCGGAGAAGCGGGCCGTGCACGGGCCGGCGCTGCCGCCCAAGTCCTACGGCTACCTGTGGTTCAACGGCGGCGTGCCGGCCGCGACCAACTTCAACTCCTCCGGCCCGCCCAACACCCTGAGCGGGTCCGTCCCCTACACCGTCAACCTGCCGAACATCGCCGTGCCCGCGGACACCGCGCAGGTCACCGCCTTCGGCCCCGGCCCGGACTACTGCGGTCTGGCCACGCCGTGGGCCCGCAGCGCCGGCACGGTGAACCTCTACCCGCTGTGCTTCAACGGCTCCGGCTCGCCGGTCCCGTCCCGCTTCTTCACCGCGTACACCTCGGCGTTCTGACCCGTGTTCCGACCCGTGTTCTGATCCGTGTTCCGATCCGCCGACGGCCGGGCCCGGGCGCCACGCGCGCCCGGGCCCGGTCGCGGTCGCGGTCGGTCGCGGTCGGTCATGGTCGGTCGGGGTCGGTCGCGGGCCGATCCGGTCGCGCGCCGGGTTGGTCCGGATGCCGTCATGGGGGTGCGGCGGGCCGGTCCCGAGTCCACGTTGTGGAGATGGACATCGTCGTCGTACTGGAACCTGACACACCGACCAACATCCGCCTCCTCGGCGCCGACCACCGGCCCGCCGAGCCCGAGATCCCGGTGCGCCGCGCGCACTCCGCCCCCACCGAGGCCTCCGGCGCCTGCGGCCCGCGCACCCTGTGCGGTCTGGACACCTCGGACATGACCCTCGCTCCGCACCGGTCCGTCCACCCCGAACGGCCGCAGTCCCGGGCGCACTGGCACACCTGCAGCACCTGCCGCAACGCCGGGGAGCACCTCACCCCCGACACCCTCCCGGGGGAAGGCCCGGCCTGGTGAACCACCGGACCGGGCGACACGATCCCGGGCCGCGGGCACGGGGAGCACGACGGCAGTGGGGCCGTGCCGGAACACGCCCTAGGCTGACCGGATGACGACCGACCGCACGACCGTGCTCGCCCCGGTGGTCCTGGCCGGGCTCCTGCTCGGCACGGCCGCCTGCTCCTCCGCCGGCGGTACGGACGCCCCGTCCGCCGGCGGGAAGCTCTCCTTCACCACCCTGAAGTCGGCGGTCCGGGACCTCGGTCCGGACCCGGCGTGCCCGTTCGGCCTGGACCTGGCGGGCGCGCTGAGGGCCGCCGGGATCGAACGGGCCGTCACCCCGGCCGCGGGCGCGGACCGGGCGGTGCGGGCGGAGGTCGTGCCGCCCGAGGAGGCCCGGCCGCTGCCCTCCGGCCCGGTGGCGACGGCGCCGGCCCGGCCCGAGAGCGTCCAGGTCTGGTGCTCCTTCACCGCCGGGACGACCCCGGTGGAGATCGGTGTGCTCGCCGCCCCGGCGGAGCGGATCGCGGTCAACCTGGCCCTGCCCTACATCCAGCGGGCCGGCGACCTCACGCCCGATCAGCTCGCCGCCGTCTCCGCCGACCAGCCCTCCCCCGGCCGGGCGAGCACCGCCCCCGGCCGCGGGTCGGTCGCCGTCGCCCGGCTCCCCGTCGCGGACCGCGGCGACCTCGCCCTGCTGGTCAGCCAGGGCACCGAAGCCGCCTCCCCGGACGCGGCGCTGACCGGGGAGCCGCTGCGCACGGTGGCCGAGCGGCTCGCCGCCCAGCTGCACCTCTGACACCCGCCCCGGCGACCGGTCCGGCCGCCGCCCACGCCGCCTCCGAGGACCCCGCCCCCGGCAGCCGACCCGCCTCCTGCCGACCCGCCCCCCCCCCCCCCCCGCCGGCGGGCGCCCCCGGCCACGGGGGCGAT
>NZ_JBHYUU010000226.1:0-11213 GCF_042749955.1 Kitasatospora sp. NPDC059462
GCTCAGCGCGCTCAGCGTGCTCAGCAGGCGTCGATGAACCGGTCCAGCACCCGCACGCCGAACTTCAGTCCGTCCACCGGCACCCGCTCGTCCACCCCGTGGAACATCCCGGCGAAGTCCAGCTCCGGCGGCAGCTGCAGCGGGGCGAAGCCGAAGCAGCGGATCCCGAGGTCCTGGAAGGACTTGGCGTCCGTCCCGCCGGAGAGGCAGTAGGGCACCGCCCGGGCGATCGGGTCCTCGGCGCGCAGCGCGGTCTGCATCGCCTCCACCAGGGCGCCGTCGAAGCCGGTCTCGATGGCCTTGTCCGAGTGCAGGCTCTCGCGCTTCACGCGCGGGCCGAGCACGCTGTCCAGCTCGGCCAGGAACTCCTCCTCGTAGCCGGGCAGGAAGCGGCCGTCCACGTGCGCGGTGGCCTGGCCGGGGATCACGTTGACCTTGTAGCCGGCGCCGAGCATGGTCGGCTGGGCGGTGTTGCGCAGCGTGGTGCCGATCATCTTGGCGATGCCGCCGAGCACCCGCAGCGTCTCGTCCATGTTCTCCGGGTCGAGCTCGACGCCCAGCGCGTCCGACAGCTCGTCCAGGAAGGCCCGCACGGTCTTGGTGATCCGCAGCGGGAACTGGTGGCGCCCCAGGCGGGCGACCGCCTCGCACAGCTCGGTGATGGCGTTGTCGTCGTTCTCCATCGACCCGTGCCCGGCCCGGCCCTCGACCGTGAGCCGCATCCAGTGCATGCCCTTCTCGGCGGTCTCCACCAGGTAGAGCCGGGTGCGGTCGTCGACCGTGAAGGAGAAGCCGCCGACCTCGCCGATCGCCTCGGTCACGCCCTCGAAGAGGTCCGGGTGCTTGTCCACCAGGTAGCGGGCGCCGTAGGTGCCGCCCGCCTCCTCGTCGGCCAGGAAGGCCAGCACCAGGTCGCGCGGGGGCTTGCGGCCGGTGCGCAGCCGGTCGCGGACGACCGCGAGGGTCATCGCGTCCATGTCCTTCATGTCGACCGCGCCGCGGCCCCAGACGCAGCCGTCCGCGATCTCGCCCGCGAAGGGGTCGTAGGTCCAGTCCGCGGCGTTGGCCGGCACCACGTCGGTGTGGCCGTGGATCAGCAGGCCCGGACGCGAGCGGTCCTCGCCCTCGATCCGGACCACGGTGGACGCCCGGCCCTTGGCCGACTCGATGATCCGGGGTTCGAGGCCGAACTCGGCGAGCTGCTCGGCCACGTACTCGGCCGCCTTCCGCTCCCCCGGGCCCGAGCCGTCGCCGTAGTTGCTGGTGTCGATCCGGATCAGGTCGCGGCAGAGGCCGGCGACCTCGGATTCACCCGTCACCTTCGGCGCCGCCGCCCGCTCCGCCGACTCGCTCCGCTCGCTCACGGTCACTCCTCGTCTCTGGCCCGCACCGGCGCCCCAGCGCCACCCCCGGGACCTGCACCCGGGTCGCACGAGCACGTCCGACCATCCTCTCCCAGCCCCCGGGCCGGATCCACCCCCGGGAAGCGGGCCGACACGCCGCCGCAACCTGCGCTCCCCCGTCCGGAGCCGTTTTGGGACCCGCAGCGGATCACTGCTACAGTTACATCTGTCAGCGCGGCCGACGAACAGAAGGAAGCCGCGAGGACAACACCCCGTCCGGGTGGCGGAATGGCAGACGCGCTAGCTTGAGGTGCTAGTGCCCTTTATCGGGCGTGGGGGTTCAAGTCCCCCCTCGGACACCGCAGAAGCGGGCCAGGATAAATCCTGGCCCGCTTTTCGTCGTTCCCGAGCCCTTTCCGTCCGTGCTGTTTCCCGACCGCGCACCTTTTGTACGCCGTTGGTCCCTGTTCGGTCGCCGTGACCTGAGGTTTACTTTGTCGGCGCCGCCCCGCCTCGGGGTCGCGCCGACGGGGGAAGACCATGCCGGTGGATGGGAAGGTGGGGTGTTCCGTGGGGAATTTCCTGGATGGGTCGTATGCCGTTGACGCTCCCGGTGGGGCGCCGGTGTGCGTCATCGGTGCGGGCCTCTCGGGCCTGGCGGTCGCCCACGCGCTCGCGGTGAGGGGCATCGACTTCGTCTGCCTGGAGAAGGCTCCGGAGGTCGGCGGGATCTGGCGCAAGCCCGCGGCCGGGGAGCGCGGGCCCGGTTACCGGTCCCTGCACCTGAACACCGCCAAGCAGCTCACCGGCTACACCGCCTTCCCGATGCCGGACTCCTACCCGGCCTATCCGCGGCACGACGAGATGGCCGCCTACCTGCGGGCCTTCGCCGAGTGGGCGGGCCTGCTGCCGCGCATCGAGTTCGGCACCGAGGTGCTGGCGGTCCGCCAGGAGGCGGACGGCTCCTGGCTGGTCACCGGCCGGGACGCGCACGGGGCCACCACCACCCGCCGGTTCGCCCGGGTGGTGGTCGCCTCGGGCGCCAACGCGGAGCCGCTGCTGCCGGACCCGGTGCCGGCCGGCGCCGGGTCGTTCACCGGCCGGATGCTGCACGCCGTCGACTACCTGGACGGCGCCGGGTTCCGCGGTCACCGGGTGGTCGTGGTCGGCCTCGGCGCCTCGGCCGTGGACATCGCCGCGGACCTCTCCCGCCACGCCGCCCGGACCGTGCTGTCGGTCCGCCGGGGCCTGCACGTCGTGCCGAAGCAGCTCTACGGCATATCGTGCGACGTGATCGCCGAGTCGCCGTGGTTCACCGACATGTCGCTGGCCGAGCGGCGCGAGTACATCGAGCAGGCCCTGCTCGTCGCCCGGGGCCGGCTCTCGGACTACGGCCTCCCCGAGCCCGACCACCCGATCTTCTCCTCGGCCGTGACGGTCTCCGACGAGATCTTCAGCCGGATCCGGCACGGCTCGGTGACCCCCCGCCCCGGGATCGAGTCCTTCGCCGGGAACCTGGTCCGCTTCACCGACGGGACCGCGGAGGAGGCCGACGCGGTCGTCTGGTGCACCGGCTACCGGATGTCCTACCCGTACCTTCCGGCCGGCTGCCCGGTCGGCCCGAGCGGGCGGGTGGAGCTGTACCGGCGGGTCGTCGCCCCCGACCGGCCCGGCCTGTACTTCGTCGGCCTGATCCGCCCGGTGGGGGCCATCACCCGGGCCCTGGAGGCCCAGGCGCAGTGGGTGGCGCAGCTCATCGGGGGCGAGGAGGCGCTGCCGTCCGGGGACGTCATGCGCAAGGAGGTCGACGACTACCTGGCCGGCATCGCCGCGCGCTACGGGCAGGGGCTCGGTGCGTCGATCCAGATCGACGTGGTGCCCTACGTCCAGGAGTTGCGCGCCGCCTGACCCCTGCCCGTGCGCCGGGTGCCGTCAGCCGGACGGCGGCCGGACGGCGTAGGCCTCCGCGGAGAGGTAGACCGTGAGCCGGGGCGGCCAGCCCCGCTGGTGGGCGAGCGCCAGGTAGGCGATCAGCCCGACGCCGTCCTGCGGCCGCCGCCCGGTGAGGGAGGGCAGGGCGCGCAGCAGCGGGGCCGGGTCCATGCCGTGCCGGCCGAGCAGGGCCACCGCCCGGTCGAGGGCCTCGCCGTCGTGCCGGGCGTAGTCGCGCACCGGGATGTGCAGGGTGAAGCCGCTCGGCCGGGCCTCCGCCGGGTCGGTGAAGGCGTGGCAGGAGAGCACCGGCAGCCCGGAGAGCCTGGCGTCCGGGCTGCCGGCCGCCGTGGCGGCGAACTCCCGCAGCGCGGCGGCCGTCGGCCCGGCGGGCATCCGGGAGAGGTCGCCGGCCGCGGTGGCGGGCAGCCCGGGGTGGCGGACGTAGACCTTGACCCGGGGCCGCTCCCAGTCGCCGAGGTCCAGGGCGAAGAACGGGTGTCCGTCGCCCGGCGGCAGGGCCGCGTACGCCCGCTGGTGGCCGAGCCGGTCCAGCGCCTCGCGCACCGTCGCGGCGGCCCGGTCGGCCCCGCGGGCGGCGGGGTTCAGGTAGACCTTGACCCGGGGGACCCCGCCGGGGCGCAGCTCCAGGGCGCACCACAGCGCCAGCGGTCCCTGCGGGGCCTGCGGCAGGAAGAGGTCCTCCAGCTTGTCCAGCCAGGTGGTGGAGAACCCCCAGCGCCGGGACATGCCGCGCACGGCGTCCAGTCCGGCGCGGCCGTTCTCCTCCAGGCCGTCCGTGCCGCAGCCGGGTTCCAGCAGCACCCGGAGGTCCGGCGGGCCGTCCGGCCGGAAGGAGAGCGAGTACTCCACCGGCGTGTGGTCGTCGGACAGGAAGGTCCGGCCGGACGGCGGCAGGTCGAGCCGCCGTCCGGCCTCCGGTCCCAACGCCTCGACGAGGACGTCCGCATAGGTCCGTGCGTCGTCGGCGTCGAGGCTCGCGACCTCGCACAGGCGCCGCAGCTGGCCCGCGGTGTGCTCCCCGAGCGTCGGGACGCCCGGTCTTTCCGGGTTGCCGGTCACTTGGCCAGCCAGGACAGGAAGGAGCTCCACAGCCCGCGTTCCTTGCGGGCTCCCGTGGTGTGCTCCTCCCGGGCGGGGGCGGCGGGCCGGGACGCGGTGGCGGGCCGGGGTGCCTCCTGGACCGGGGTGAACCTGGTCGGCAGCGCCGACAGCGCCCGGCTGAACGGGCCCGGACGCCAGGTCAGGCTGTCCACCGGCACCGCCAGCTCGATGTCGGGCAGCCGGTTGAGCAGGTTCTCGATGGCCGTCACCGTGATGTGCCGGGCCGGCTCCTTGGACGGGCAGGCGTGCGGGCCCGCGCTCCACGCCAGGTGGGCCCGGTTGCTGCCGGCGCCTCCGGTGTTGGCCGCCGCGATGCTGACCAGGACCAGCTCGCCGGCCTCCAGCTTGGTGCCGGCGAACTCCATGTCGGCCGCGGGGTAGTGCGGCGCGTAGTTCGTCAGCGGCGGGTTGCCCCAGAGGGTGTCGTCGAGCGCCTCGGCGATCAGGCCGCCCTTGTGGGCGTACTGGTCCTGGGTGAGCAGCAGGTGCAGGGTGTTGCCGATGAGGTTGCGCAGCGGCTCGGCGCCCGCGCCCAGGAGCAGGGCCAGCTGGTGGACCATCTCCTCGTTGTCCAGGGCTGCCTCGTGCTGCATCAGCCAGGAGGTGACGTCCTCGCCGGGCCTGGTGCGCTTGAGGGCCACCAGGTCGGCCGCGGCCTGCATCAGGACGTCGGCGGCCCGGGCGGCGTTGACGCCGTCGAACATGCCGGAGATGCCGAACAGCACCCGGTCGCCGATGTCGGCGGGGCAGCCGAAGAGCTCGTTGAAGACGAACAGCGGCAGCTGCTTGGCGTACTCGCCGACCAGGTCGGCCGAGCCGCGCGCGCTGAACTGGGCGATGAGGTAGTCGGATATCTGCCCGATGCGCTGGGTGAGCCGGCGGGTGTCGATCCGGGCGAGGCTGTCGGTGACGGCCTGGCGCAGCCTCAGGTGCTCGACGCCGTCGCTGAACATGCAGTTGGCCCGGTAGGCCAGCAGCGGCAGGACCGGGCTGTCGGCGGGGATCCGGCCCTCGTTGAGGTCCCGCCAGCGGCGGGAGTCCTTGCGGAAGGCGGCCGGGTCCTGCAGCAGTTGCAGCGCGGCGGTGTAGTCGGTGACGAGGGTGGCCTCGACGCCCGGGGCGAGTTCGACCGGCGTGGTCGCGCCGAAGTGGCGCATGTAGGCGTAGTAGGCCTGCGGGTCGGCCGCGAACTGGGGCCCGTACAGGGGTATCCGTTCGCCGGTGCCGTGGGCGGGGCACCCGGGCGGGGGTACGAGTGCGGTGGACTCAGCGTCCATTGTGTCTGCTCCTAGTGGACACGGTCCAGCAAGTGACGGACCAGTCTGATCAATGCTTCGGCGGAGGACTTCTCGTCGCGGGCGTCGCAGGTGACCACCGGGGTGTCCTCCAGCAGGTCCAGCGCCTCCCGCAGGGCGGCCTCCTCGTAGACCGGCGTGCCGTCGAAGCGGTTGACGGCGATCGCGTAGTCGAGCCCGTACTGCTCGATGAGGTCGATCACGGCGAAGGAGTCCGCGAGCCGGTCGGGGTCGACCAGCACCAGCGCCCCGAGCGCGCCGCGTGCCATGTCCTCCCACATCTGCACGAAGCGCAACTGCCCGGGGGTTCCGAACAGGTACAGCACGACGCGGTCGCTGAGGGTCAGGCGGCCGAAGTCCATGGCGACGGTGGTGGTGGTCTTGCTCCTGACCCCCTTGAGGTCGTCGACCGCCTCCCCGGCCCGCGTCATGGTCTCCTCGGTGGACAGCGGGGTGATCTCGGAGATCGAGCCGATGAAGGTGGTCTTGCCCACCGCGAAGTGCCCGACGACGAGGATCTTCACGGCGGTCTGGTTGGCTCCGTCGCGGACGTAGGCCCGCTCATCCAAACTTGGCCTCAAGTCCATTCAGCACCTCCTGGAGGATGCGCGTGTCCACCAGGGAGGCACGCGCGACGGGCGGCCGCACGAGAAGGTGGCCGCCTTCGCTGAGCGCCGAGAGGAGGATCCTCACCACGCCCAGGGGCAGCCGGGTGTGTCCGGCGATCTCGGCCACCGTCAGGTAGCCCGCGGAACATAATTCGAGCAGGCCCTGCTCCTCGGGCGAGAGCCGGCGGCCGGGGCGCTGCTGCTCGTCCCCCGCGGCGGTGACCAGGGTGACCAGGGAGAGCTGCTCGTCGTCGGGCAGCCCCCGTCCCTTGGTGATGACGTACGGTCTCACCAGGGGCGGGGCCGCGTCGGGTGCTTGCTCGCCTGGGGTGGTCATGGGCGCACGCCGAGGTTCTCGCGCGGGGGCGCCATGAGGGCCTTGCCGAGCTGGCCGACGAGCTGCTGCATCCGAAAGGTGATGTCCGCCATGTCGACGTCCGGGGAGGCCGAGACGCCGAGGTAGGCACCCTGGCCGGCGGAGATGAGGAAGACCCAGCCGCCGTCGAACTCCACCAGGGTCTGCCGCCACTGCTGCTGGTGGCCGTTGCAGAAGAAGGCGAGCGATCGGCTCAGCGACTGCACTCCGCTCATGCCGGCGGCGACGCGGTCCGCGTCGTCCTTGCCGATCTCCTTCGTCCGAGCCATCAGCAGACCGTCGGCGGATATCAGGACCGCGTGCAGGGCCCCGGGAATCTCCAGGGCACTGTCAAGCATCCATGACAGATCGTTGTTCACGGGTACTCATGTCCTTCACTACTTGCAGCGGTTGCGCTGCTCGTCGTTTCCGCGGCGTCCGGAGTCGTCGCCCGGCCGGACTGGGTGCCTCGCTGGAAGGCGCCCATGATCGCCGCCGTCTCCGCGCCGGAGCGGACCGGTGCGCCGGGGGCCGGGGTACCGAAGGCCGGGGTGCCGAAGGCCTGGGCCCCGGCTCCCTGGGCGGCAAAGCCCGGGGGGTCGTACCCCTGGGCGCCGGCGGGGACCGGCTCGGCCGGCACCACGGCCATCGGCCGCTTGCGGCGGCGCTTCGGCAGGCCGTCGGCGCCGGTGGCGGCCGCGGCCGGGGCGGCCTCGAACGGGTGGCGGGCCGTCTCGGCGCCACCGGGGGCGGGCGCGGCCGGCTTCTGCTCGGGCATGGCGGTGAGGAGTTCGTGCGGCAGGAGGAGGACCGCGCGCACCCCGCCGTACGGGGAGGAGGAGTCCACCGACGCCTCGAAGCCGAAGCGCTCGCTGAGCACACCGGCCACCGCGAAACCGAACTGCGGCGGATTTCCGAGCGAGGAGACCCCGGAGACGCGGTCGGTCGACAGGAGCTTCTCCGCCCGGGTGCGCTCCTCGTCGTTCATGCCGATGCCGGCATCGTCGACGACGATGCAAATGCCCTTCGGCACGGTGCGGATATTGATTTCCACCATCGTGTCGGGGCTGGAATAGCTGGTAGCATTGTCCAGCAGTTCGGCGAGCACCAGCGCCACCGGCTCGACCGCCCGGCTGGTGATTCCGTAATTGACCTGGGAAAGAATCTCCACCCGCCGGAAATGCCGGATGCGGCCCTGCGCGCTGCGGACCACGTCATAGATCGACGCCACCTCGCGCTGGCGGCCCAGCCAGCCGTCGCACAGGACGGCGATGGACTGCGCACGCCGTCCGAACTGCGAGTTCGTGTGGTCGATCTCCAGGAGGTCCTCCAGGATGACCGAGTCGCCGTACTTCGTCTGCAGCCGGGAAATGACCAGCTGCTGTTCGGCGGCGAGGCCCTGGAGGGTACGCATGGCGGACTTGAGGACCGTCTTGGTCTCCTCGTCGGCACGCACGTGCGCCGCCTCGACGGATTGCGAGAAATCGCTCTCCAACGCGGCGTAGTGGGCTCTCAGTTCCCCGGTCTCCTGCCGCGCCGACGCGGCTGCCCGGCGCTGGAGGACAATGACGGCGATTGCGCCGAGGAGGACGACGAGAAGAGCCCAGAGAATGGGGTTCTGCAGGGAATGCGTCATAGGACTCTCTTCAGGAGAGTGGCGGCCAGCTGCTGATTTACCGTCAAAGCGGGGTGGGCCGGCGGACGTCCGCGCCGGGGTCACCGCCCGGACCGCCCCTGTGATCGTTCCGTCTCACACCCGCCCGATCCCCCCGGCAAGCGCCGTGATCATATCATCGGATGAAAGACCCCTCCGCAGCCCGCCACCAGGGGCTACCAATTGACGTGCGCTCAGTTCGACCGACGTCGAACACCGTTTCCGGGGCGCTGCGGCGCCCATTCGACCAGACCATGTCACGAGGGGCAAATGCCCTGCTCCCGACCCTGATGGAACGTCTGTTCCCGGGCTCGGGGTTCAGTGGGACGCGGGATCAGCAGGACACGGGTTCGGCGGGCGGCGGGGTTCAGCGGGGCGCGGGGTTCAGCGGGCGACGGCGGCCGAGGCCGCGCACCAGCTCGCCGACGACGAACGCCGTCACGGCGGTCACCAGCAGCAGCGGGAGCAGATCGGGTGCCTCGGCCCCCAGCAGGGCCGTCGCCAGCACCGTGCTGGTGACCGGAAGCCGGGTGACCGCCGTGGCCGAGGCGGCGAGGCCGACGGCCAGGCCCGACGCGGTGCCGAGGCCGGGCAGCGGACCGCAGGCCACCCCGAGGGCGGCACCGATCAGCACCGCCGGGAAGATCGGACCGCCGCGCAGGCTGCCCAGCGCGACGCCCCAGGCCACCGCCTTGCAGAGGGTCAGCGCCAGCAGCGCGGACACCGGCCAGTCCGCCGGGTCGGCGGCGAGCGCGCCCAGGGTCGCCTGGCCGGAGAGCGCCGCCTCCTCCGGCGAGCGGCCGGTCAGCAGCGCGTAGGCGGCGAGGCAGGCGCCCACCGCGACCGCGCACAGCACGGTCCGCACCGCCGTCCGCCGGGCGGCCGGGGGCACCCCGGCGCGTTCCGGCGCTCCGGTGGTGAACGTCTTCACCCGCCGGCCCAGCGTCTGTCCCGCCACGCAGACCGTGGTGACGACGGCGGCGAGCGGCAGGCCCCACAGGAAGTCGCCCGGGTCCGGGACCCCGCTGTGCGGCACCGAGGGCAGCAAGAGCGCGCCGATGGACAGCCCCGTCCAGTGGCCGAAGCCGGTGAAGACCAGCGCGCCGACACCGCTGGCCAGCAGACACGGCATGATCAGCAGCAGCAGCTTCGGCCCGCCGAGACCGGCCGCCTCGATCATCATCACGGCGGCCACCAGCGGGCTGCCGAAGATGGTGGAGATCGCCGCCGTCGAACCGGCCGCCCCCAGCACCGGCACCAGCTGCGGCCGGGCCGAGCGGCGGGCCGGCCGGACGGCGAGCAGCGCCAGCCCGCCGCCCATCGCCATCAGCGGCGCCTCCGGGCCGAGGACCGCGCCGAGCGGCAGACAGGCGAGGGCGGCGAGGAGGACGCCGGGCACGGCCTTCGGCGGGGTCGGCGGCCCGCCCAGGCCGTCCACCGGGACGTGCCCGCCGTGGCCGGGCAGCCGGGTGATCACCGGGGCGAGCAGCAGACCGGCCAGCAGCAGGGCGGGCAGCGGCCACCACCAGGGCGCGCGGTCGTGGCCGAGGGCGTCCGGCAGGCTCTCCCAGATCCAGTGCTGGAGCTGGTGCTCCAGGCCGACGAACCAGAAGGCGGCCAGCGAGACCGGGACGCCGGCGAGCGCGGAGATCAGCAGCAGGCCCAGATAGCCCCTGGTCAGCAGGACCTCGCGCAGGGCCGGGGAGGGCGCCTGCTCCGGAGCCGCTCCCGCGACGGGGCCGGGGCCAGGATCAGGACCAGGACCGGGGCCGGGCGGCGGGGCCGGGTCGTCGCTGCCGCTCGGACCGGCGCTCGGCTCAGGCATCGTCCGCCTCCGTCGCGTTCCCCGCGCCGGTCCGGCTCCGGCCGCGTGCTGCGACCGAGTCTCGCCCGCGTCCGGGGGGCCCGCACGTCACCGGGGCGCGGCCGCGCCCCGATTGCGCCGTCGGGGTGAGCGGGCGGGGTCAGTCCTGACGGATCTGCCGGGAGTCCCCGAGCGCGCTCTCGATGCCCTGCACCATCCGCCACAGCGGCGCCCGCCGGCTGGCGACCAGCACCACGACGTCGTCCTCGTCCCCCGCCCCGGCCCCGCCGGACGCACCGCCACCACCACCGGGCCGCTCGCTCCAGGTGTCGGCGACGAAGGCCATCGCCCGGTCCACCTCGGCCACCCAGTCGCTCTCGCCGCCCGAGCGCAGCCAGGTGCGCAGCGCGTGGTTGTGCGCGGCGACCACGGCGGCGGAGACCACGTCGGCCCGCAGCGGCCCGTCCGGGCGGCCGGCGAAGCGGCCGCGCAGATAGTGCGCGAGGGTGTGCTCGTAGCGCCAGACGACGGACAGCTCGTAGGCGCGCAGACCGGGGACCTTGCGGGTGAGCCGGTAGCGCTGGACGGAGAAGGACGGCTGCTCGGCGTACATCCGCAGGACGAGCCGGGCGGCGTCACCGGCGTGGCGGACCGGGTCCTCCTCGCCGGTGCCGGATTCGAGGAACTCGGTCATGTCCGCGAGCCCGCGCTCGTGGTCGGGGAAGACCACGTCCTCCTTGGCCGGGAAGTAGCGGAAGAAGGAGCGCCGGCCGACGCCGGCGAGCGAGACGATGTCGTCGATCGTGGTCTGTTCGAAGCCGCGCTCCAGGAAGAGCTCGAAGGCGGCGGCGACCAGCGCCTCGCGCATCGCGGGCTTGGGGTGCCCGTCGTTCATGGGCTGGTCCTGCTCTTCCTTCTCGCTCATTCCCGGAACATAGCATCGGCTTCGAACACCCGGACCGGGCCGCGGGGGGCCGGCCCGGGTGCCCGGGGGCACGCGTACTACGGCAGGTTGCGGGCCATGACGATGCGCTGGATCTGGTTGGTGCCCTCGTAGATCTGCGTGATCTTCGCGTCCCGCATCATCCGCTCCAACG
>NZ_JBHYUU010000227.1:0-11206 GCF_042749955.1 Kitasatospora sp. NPDC059462
TTTGTTTATACGCGACCGCCCCGGGGGTGGGGTGGGGCGGGGGGCCCGGCCGGTCGTGGCGTGCCCGGCCGGGCACCGCGCTCGTTGGACCGTCCGTACGCGTCCTTCGAGACCTCGGGAGCCCGCCGTGCGGACGTACCTCCTCCGGGCCGTCGCCCGGTTCGCCCGGCAGCTGGCGCTGACGTCGCCGCTGCCGTTCCCCGTCCTGCCCGGCACCCAGCCGGGGTTCCCGCCCCCGGGCATGCTGTCCGGGGTCCTGCCGGGCGCCCTACCGCCGCTGGACCCCCAGCGCGGGTAGCACCGTCTCGGCGACCCGGTGGGCCTCCTCCAGCAGCGGGTTGCCGGAGAGGATGAAGGTGTCCACGCCGAGCGACTCGAACTCCTGGAGCCGTTCGATCACCTGGGCCGTCGAGCCGACCACGGCGGTGCCGGGGCCGGGACGGAACAGGCTCATCCCGGGCCAGAGGTTGGGGTGCGTCTCCAGCTCCCGTGCCCGCGCGGGCACCTTGCCGCCGTGCTGGCGGAACTGCCGCTGCCAGCCGACCCCGTCCTCGCCGCGCACCCCGCCGAGCTGACGGGCGTAGGTGGCCTCGCTGGTGACGTCGAGCAGCCGGTCGGCGGCGGCCCAGGCCTCGTCCTCGGTGTCGCGGACGATCAGGTGCAGCCGCAGGCCGATCCGCAGGCTGCGGCCGTGCGCGGCGGCCCGCGCGCGGACCAGGTCCAGCTTCTCCTTCAGCTGCTGCGGCGGCTCGCCCCAGGTGAGGTAGACGTCGACGTGCTCGGCGGCCATCTCGATGCCGGCCGGTGAACTGCCGCCGAACCAGAGCGGGATGCCGCCCGGCTGGACCGGGGTGAGTTCGCGCAGGCTCGCCCCGGCGTTGCGCAGGTCGTAGAACTCGCCCTTGTGGTCGAAGACCTCACCGGCGGTGAGGCGCTTGACGATCGACCAGTACTCGGCGCTGAGCCGGTAGCGGTCGTCGTGCTCGACGTGCAGGCCGTACTCGCGCAGCTGTTCGGTGGAGCCGTTGACCACGTTGAAGCGCAGCCGTCCGCCGTGCAGGTGGTCGAAGCTGAGCGCCATCTTCGCCAGCAGGGTGGGCGAGACCAGCCCGGGGTGGACGGCCAGCAGCGGCTTGAAGGCCGGGGTGGTGGCGGCGGCCAGGGCGTTGCCGAGGTCCCACACGTCGTAGAGGTCGGTCGCCAGCAGCGCGCCGGTGTAGCCCAGGCGCTCGACGCTGCCGGCGAGTTGCTGGAGGTAGCGCAGGTCCACCGGGCGGCGGCCGGCCGGCTCCCACGGGTAGTGGCCCTCGCGCGGGATGATGTACCAGAGGACTTCGGAGGCCATCGGTCAGACCGCCTCGGAGCCGGTGCCGTGCGCGACGGCGTCGGGCGCGGCGGGGGCGGATGCGACGGGGGCGGGGGCGACGGCGGCGGCCACCGGGGCCTCCAGCGCGGGCAGGTGGGCGTCGGCGACGGTCACCGCCCGGTCGATGAAGCCGACCCGGTGGAAGATGTCGGCCGCCTCCTGCTGCTCGGCGACGAACGCGGCGGTCGCCGGCTCCAGCCGCCACGGCAGCCCGGCCAGCGCCGTGTGCCAGTCCTCGGCGCTGCCGCCGAGGTCCTCGGCGGCGATCGCGGCGGCCTCGGGCAGGTGCGCGGCCACCCAGGCGTCCGCGCGGCGCAGGGCGGCGGCGATCGCGGCGACCACCTCGGGGCGCTCGGCCGCGAAGCCCCGGCGGGTGAAGAACACCGAGCGGTCGGTGATCACGTCACCGGTGCGGACCAGCTCGCGGAACCCGCCGTCGCGACGGGCGGCGGCCAGCTCGGCGCCCTGGGCGATCCAGCCGGCGATCTCCCCCTCGCGCAGCCGCCGCGCCTGGTCCTCACCGGCGGCCGGGCGCACGGCGGTGACGTCGTCGGCGTAGGAGAGGCCCTCGGCGTGCAGGGCCTTGGCGAGCAGGTGGGTCTGCCAGGAGCCGATGGCGAGGACGACGGTGCCGCCCTTGAGGTCGGCGACGGTGCGCACCGGGCCGTCGGCGCGCACCAGCAGCGCGCCGTGGTCGGGGCGGGGCGCGGAGACCGCCGCGTAGACGAGGTCGTGCCCGGCGGCCTGGGCGGTGACCGGCGGGGTGGAGCCGGTGCCGCCGAAGTCGATGGTGCCGTCGGCGAGCAGCTCGCCGGTGCGGGTGCCGTCGCGGTAGTGGTGGAACGCGCCGCTCTCCCCGAGCGGGGCCAGCTCCTCGTCCAGGTAGGCGAGCCGGGAGAGGTAGTAGAGCGAGGGGTTGCTGGCGTGGACGCCGAGGGTGATGGTCAAGGGGATCAGCTCCTGTGGTGCGGGCGGGGGCGGGAAGGTCGGGGGTGGGTCAGTGGACGCCGAGGTCGGCGAGCAGGCGCCGGCGCAGCTCGGCGAAGGCCGGGTCGGCCGGGTCGCGCGGGCGCTCGACGGCGACGCGCTCGTCGCGCACCAGCGCGCCGTCGCGGAGCACGGCGACCCGGTCGGCGAGCCGCACGGCCTCGTCCACGTCGTGGGTGACCAGCAGGACGGCGGGCCGGTGGCGGCGGACGAGGTCGCCCACGAGGTCCTGCATGCGCAGCCGGGTCAGCGCGTCCAGCGCGGCGAACGGCTCGTCCAGCAGCAGCAGTTGCGGCTCGCGGACGAGCGCCCGGGCGAGCGCGGCGCGCTGCGCCTCGCCGCCGGAGAGGGTGGCCGGCCAGGCGTCGGCGTGCCGGTCGAGGCCGACCTCGGCGAGCGCCTTGAGCCCGGTCTCCCGGGTGGCGGCGCCGCGCGGCAGGCCGACGGTGACGTTGGCGAGCACCCGCTTGGAGGGGACCAGCCGGGGCTCCTGGAAGACCACCGTGCGCACCGGCGGCACCAGGACGGTGCCGGCGTCGGCCCGGTCCAGGGCGCCGAGGATGCGCAGCAGGGTGGTCTTCCCGGTGCCGCTGGCCCCGAGCAGGGCGACGAACTCGCCGCGGTCGATGTCGAGGTCGACGCCGTCGAGGACGGCCCGGGTGCCGAACACCCGGCGCAGGCCGCGCAGATGGACGGCGGGAGCCGCGGCGGGCGCGGTGTCGGCGGCGGGGGCGGTGGCGGTGCTCATCGGGTGGCTCCCTGGGTGGCCTGGCGCCAGGGCATCAGGAAGCGCTCCAGGAGGCGCACGATGCCGTCGGCGGTGAGTCCCAGCAGTCCGTACACCAGGATGCAGACGGCGAGGATGTCGGTGCGGGAGTAGTTCTGTGCCTGGGCCATCAGGTAGCCGATGCCCTCGGTGGAGTTGATCTCCTCGGCGGCGATCAGCGCGATCACGCTGAGCGTCATGGACAGCCGCAGTCCGGACAGCAGCGCCGGGAGCGCGCCGGGCAGGACCACGGTGCGCACGATCGCCCAGCGGCCGAGGCCGAAGCTGCGCATCGCCTCGATGAGCTTGCGGTCGGTGTTGCGCACGCCACCGGAGGTCGACACGTACATCGGGAAGCTGGTGGCGACGCCGATGAGGGCGACCTTGGCGGTCTCGGTGATGCCGAACCAGACCATGAACAGCGGGACGAGCGCGAGGAAGGGGACGGTGCGCAGCACCTGGACGGCGGAGTCCAGCAGCTCCTCGCCGAGGCGGAAGAAGCCGGTCACGACGCCGAGCACCAGCCCGGCGGAGGCGCCGATCAGCAGACCGAGGCCGGCCCGGGTGAGCGAGACGGTGAGGGCGTCGGCGAGCTGGCCGTTGCCCCACAGTTCGCCGACCGCCTCGGCCACCTGGGCGGGCGAGGCCAGCACGTCCTGGGTGAGGGCGCCGGTGGCGGAGGCGAGGGCCCAGCCGCCGAGCAGGGCGAGCGGGCCGAGGGTGCGCAGGACGAGGGCGAGCGCCCGGGGGCGCGGGGACCGCAGGCGGGTGCGGGGCTCGACCAGGCCGGCCGCGCGGGCGGCGGCGGTGCCGCGGTCGGCGTCCGGCGCGGCGGTGCCCGCTCCGGCGGTGCCCGCCTCGGTGGCGTCCGGTCCGGCCTTCGTACCGGCGGTGTCCGGTCCGGCAGGGTTCGGTCCGGCGGCCGCGGGGCCGCTCAACGGGTCGGTGGTGACGCTCACTTGGCACCCGACCCGAGCTTGTCGACGTCGATCAGGTAGGGCTTGACGTCGACCAGCTGCTTGGTGACCTTCTGGTCGGCGAAGAACGCGGCGACGGTGCCGAACCGGGTGATGTCGCCCTCGCCGATGGCGCCGGCCGCGGAGCCCTGCCGGGAGACCGCGATCGCGACGTCCTTCTCGGCGGGGGTGACGGCCGTCGGCCCGGAGTCGGTGAAGACGTTGAGGTAGGCGGCCGGGTCGGCCTTCTCCTTGAGCCCGTTCTCGCGCAGGTAGTCGTAGAAGGCCCTGACCACCTCGGGGTGCTTGTCGGCGAAGCCGTTGCGGACGGCCCAGACGGCGTAGTTGTCGGAGCCGACCTCCTTGCCGTTGACCAGGAAGTGGGAGGCGGAGTTGGCGATCGTCGGGGTGGAGAAGGTGTTCCAGGTGGCCCAGGCGTCGACCTGGCCGGAGTTGAAGACGCCCGAGGTCTGGTCGGCGCGCAGGTAGACCCGCTCGACCTTGTCCGCCGGGACGCCGTTCTTCTCCAGCGCCTTCAGCAGCAGGTACTCGCTGGTGCCGCCCTGGCTGACGGCGACCTTGCGGCCGACGAGGTCCTGCACGCTCCTGATCGGCGAGTCGTTCTTCACCAGGATGCCCTCGCCGACGCCGTCGGGGGCGGTCTGGGCGAAGAGCTTGAAGCCGGGCTTCTGGGCGAGCGCGGCGACGGCGGAGGTGATCGAGCCCTGGGCGACGTCGAGCTGGTCGGCGGAGAGCGCCTGGGCGGCGGGGGAGAACGGGCCGGCGCTGCCGGTCCAGGCCACCTTGGCGTGGACGGCGGCCAGCGCCCGGTCGAGCGAGCCGTCCTTCTTCCCGAGGGCGAGGAAGCCGTTGTTGCCGGGGTCGGGCACCCGGAGCACCACCTCGGCCTTGCCGCCGGCGGAGGAGTCCCCGGCGCCGTCGGCGGAGGAGCCGCAGGCGGCCAGGGCGGTGGTGGCGAGCAGTGCGGCGGCGGCGAGGGCGAGGCGGGAGGGGTTCACGGGGTCGACTCCTGAGAGGGGGCGAGGTCGGGTCGGGGGCGTCGGCGGGCGGCGTCGGCGGGGCGGGCGGGCCGCCGGGGGCTTCGGGGAGCGGCGGCCGTCAGCCGCCGTGCGTCCGCCCTTCGGCGCGGCGGGCGGCGAGCAGGGCGCGGGCGGCACGGAGCGGCTCGGGGTCGGCCCAGGAGGGGACGTCGACCGGGCCGGCCAGGAACCCGTGCCGTTCCAGGAACCGGTTCTGCTGCTCCAGGAGGGCCAGGCGCTCCTCGGAGAGGTCGAGGTGCAGGGTGCGGTGGCCGCCGCGGGCGTAGGCACCGGCGACGCCCTCCTCCCCTGCGCCCGTCTCGGCGCTCAGGATGCGGGCGACCTCCCCGGGCCGTTCGGCGGCCCAGTCGGCCGCCTCCAGCAGCACGGCGAGGAAGCGGGCGACCAGGTCCGGGCGCTCGTCCAGCAGTCGCTGGTGGACGGTGATCGGCCGGGGCGTGCCGTTGTTGACCCGGGCGCGGCGGTCCGGTGCCGCGTCCAGCTCGACGGCGACCTCCGCGCCGATCCGCCGGGCCGCCTCGACCGCGAGCGCGCCCTTCACGTAGACCGCGTCCACCACGCCGTCGCGCAGCGCGGCCAGTTCCGCCGCCCACTGGCCGCCGTCCGGCGCGGCCGGCATGTCCACCAGCTCGGCGTCGTCCAGGGTGAGGCCGGCGAGCGAGAGCGCTCCGTGCAGCCCGGCCAGCGCCATCGCCCGCCAGAAGTCGATCGCGATCCCATGTCGTGGGACGGCGAGCCTGCGGCCGCGCAGCTGCCCGGGACCGGTGATGCCGCTGCCGGCCCGGACCAGGACGACCTGCCGCTCCTCGATCCAGGTGAGCCCGATCAGCCTGGTCCGCTCGCCGCGCGAACGGGCCCACAGCGCCGGCACGTTGCCGCCCTCCCGGAACAGTCCGGTCAGCGCGTGGGTGTAGTGGTGGTCGGCGGCCACCTCCGGCGGCACGTCCTGGAGCGAGCGGACGGCGATGCCGTCGGCGGCGAACTCCCGGCCGAGCCAGCCCCGGTCGGCCGCGATGCCGGTCGCGGTGGGGACGGGGCAGCGGGTGAACCAGAGGGTGTCGGGCGCCTCGGGGGCGGGTGCGGTCGTCGCCGCGGCGGCGGCGGTGGTGGAGCGGTCGTGGCTGGGCACGGTGGGCTGGTCCTCTGCGGCAGGGTGCGCGCGGCTGCGGCGGGGCGCGGCGCGGCACGGGTCACCAGGCTTGGCGGGGCGGGGAGTTGCGTAGGGTGGTCGACGCGGACGGAAGCGGCGCGTCAGCGACAACAGGCGCAGGGGGCGGGGCACCGGCGGTACGTCACGGCGCTGCTCCTTCCTGCGGTCGGCGCGCGGTGGACGGGGTTCGTCCGGTGCGCTGTGCCGAGCGTTCCACGACGAGCGGCCGGTGGACAAGGGTTTGCCACATCATGGGATCGGTTGTTCATGAACGGCATCCTTTTGCAACGCCGTTGACACATTCCCGCAGCACGCGCTGCCATAGTCTGGGAGCAACTCCGGTGAATCGGCCGGAGCCGGGAACAGAACGAGAGGTGCCATGGCCGAGGCCGCCACCGCCGCCCAGGGACCGCCGGCCGGCGCCCAGGCCGTCCAGCGGGCCCTCGGGCTGCTGCACTGCTTCCACGACAACGGCCCCGACCTGAGCGCCTCGGACCTGGCCCGCCGGATGGCCCTGTCGGTCTCCACCGCGCACCGGCTGGCCCGCACCCTGGTCAGCGCCGGCTTCCTGGAGCAGGACGAGCAGACGGCCCGCTACCGGCTCGGCCCGGCCGTCGCCGAGCTGGGCCAACTCTCCTTCCACCAAAGGGGACTGCACCTGGCCGCACCCGAGCTCGACCTGCTGTCGCGGCGCACCGGCGCCGCCGCCGACCTGGCGATCCGCAGCGGCCCCCACGCGGTGATCCTGGTCGGCGCCTCGGTCCGCCCGGACACCGGGCTCGGGCTGCGCCGGCCGCTGCACTCCACCGCGCTCGGCAAGGTGCTGCTGGCCTGGCCGCGCCCCGGCGACGCGGGCGTCTCGACGCTGGGTCCGCTGCCGCCGTTCACCGACCGGACCATCACCGAACCGGGCCGGCTGGACGAGGAGTTGGCGAAGGTCCGGACGGCCGGCCACGCGCTCAACGACGGTGAGTCGGCGGCCGGGGTGCGCACCGTGGCGGTCCCGGTGCTGGACGGCGCCGGACAGGCCCGGTTCGCGCTCGCCGTCCGCTCGACGCCCGTCCACCTCACCGACGAGCGGCTGGACTGGTTCCTCGGCCATGCGCGGTCCTGCGCCGCCGCGCTCGCCGTCCTGCTGCTGCCGCCGGACCAGCGGATCTGACGGGGCGTCACTCATGCCGAAGGGGCCGGGCGTTCGGAGGAACGCCCGGCCCCGCCAGGGAAGGGATCAGGCGACCGGGGTGTACTTGTAGCCGACCCGGCGGACCGTCACGATGCTGTCCCGGTAGGCCACGCCGAGCTTGCGGCGCAGCCGGGCCACGTGCACGTCCACGGTGCGGCCGTCGCCGACGTGGCCGTAGCCCCAGACGGCGGAGACCAGGTGGTCGCGGGTGTGCACCCGCTGCGGGTGCTCGGTCAGGTGGGCGAGCAGCTCGAACTCCAGGTAGGTGAGGTCGAGCAGCCGCCCGTCCACGTAGGCGTTGCGGCGCTCGACGTCGACCGTGATGCCGCGGCCGGCGGGCCGCACCGGGCGCACGTGGCTCCCGGTGGCGGACGGCGCGGCGGCGGCGGGGACGGACAGCGGCGCGGCGGACGGGCCGGAGGCGAAGGGCGCCGAACCGAAGGGCGCGGGGGCCGGAGCCGAAGCCGGGGCCGGGGCCCCGATGGACGCGACCGGGAAGCCGGCCGGCGCGGCACCGCCCTCGGCCGGGACCAGCACCAGGTAGCCGACCATCGGCTGCCCCGCCGAGGCGCCGAACTGCGCCCCGTACTGGGCGAGCAGGGCCTGCGGCAGCGAGCCCTGCGGGAGCGCGGCGACCACCGCCGCGCCCTCGGGCAGCGCCGCGAGCAGCGCCTGCGGCGGGAGCGAGGGCACGACCGGGGCCGGGCCGGAAGCGGGCGCGGGCACGGTCGGGCCGGCCGTCGCGGGCGCGACGGGCCCGCCGTGGCGGCGGTCGGGGGTCGGGGAGACGGAGCGGACCGCGCGCAGGTGCGGGGTCGCGGAGGGGAGGGGAAGGGTGGCGGTGGAGGTGGAGGACATGATGCCGCTCATTTCGCGCGTGACGGACGGGGTGGAGTCGTCTGCGCGTCGACCGGGCGTACTGCCGAGGACTGACCCGAGGTCAGCGGAAGGAGTGCCGGGACGCGCTGGGCGACCCCGGACACGTCTGGTCGAACAGGTGCGGCTGCCGGGACGTCCAGAACGGCTCAAGGTCGGGGTACCGACCTCTTCTGCCGTCCACGGCGTGGTTCCCGCGCCCATCCGGCCAGGTGGACCCCGTCGCGCACCGCATCGCCCGTGCCGCCCCGGCCGTCCCCGCGGCGGCGCGGAGAGCGGCGCCGACGGTGACGGTGGTGGCGGTGGCCGGGTGGAGGGTGGTGCTGGCGAGGTTCACTGGTGCTCTCCGCGAAGCGGGCAGGGACGACGGCGGCGCGCCGGACGGCTGTCCGGAGCTGCCGGGTCGACGGTGCGAGGGGCCGTCGCCTTCAGCCGGACCCGCTGGGGTGGTCCGGAGGGGCCGAACCGGCCGGGAGGGTTCCCCGGGCGGCGGGCGGCGGCGACGGTGAGGTGGTCGGCGAAGGGTGGCGACGTCAGCGACAGCAGGCGCTGCAGATCAGCGCGTGGTCGATGTACCGCCGGACGGTCAGCGCCGGGGTGACCGGGGCGGGGAGGACCAGGGCGGCGGACACGGCCGCGGCACGTCGCTGCTCGGCGTTCACGGTGCGGCCCTCCCCCCTCTGGTCCCGGTGCGCCGGCACGTCCCTGTGGCGTGCCGCGGCGCGCGTGCCGGGCACCATGGGTGCGCGGCACGTTCGAGGCATCCCGGCGGCGGGCCGGGCGGCCTTCTTCCCAGAGCCTTCCACGCCGGGCCGGTCAAGGCAACCTGCCGCGCTGCGATCGTCCGGCATGTGAACACCGGAATGAGACGCTGACGCGGTGCCACCCGTCGCGGAGGGCGCCGGAGAAGCCGTGCCGCGGCCCCTCAGACCGCGGCCGGCGCGCTCCGGCGGCGGGCCGCCGCGTGCTCGACCAGCGCCACCAGCAGCTCCTTGCCGTCCTCGCGGAGACGGGCGTCGCAGAGCACCACCGGGATCCCCGGGTCCAGGTCGAGCGCGTCCCGGACCTCCTCGGGGGCGAAGACCTCGCTGCCCTCGAAGCAGTTCACGGCCACCAGGAACGGGATGCCGCGCTGCTCGAAGAAGTCCACCGAGGGGAAGCAGTCCGCCAGCCGGCGGGTGTCGGCGAGCACCACCGCGCCGAGCGCGCCCCGGGCCAGCTCGTCCCAGACGAACCAGAACCGGTCCTGGCCGGGCGTGCCGAACAGGTAGAGGGCGAGCCCGGGCCGCAGGTCGATCCGGCCGAAGTCCATCGCCACGGTGGTGGTGCGCTTGGCCTCCACGCCCGCGGTGTCGTCCACCGGGCGGCCCAGCTCGCTGAGCTCCTCCTCGGTGCGCAGCGGGCGGATCTCGCTGACCGAGCCGACCAGGGTGGTCTTCCCCGCGCCGAAGCCGCCGGCGACCAGGATCTTCACCGCGACCGCCGGGCCGCCCCGCCAGCGCGGGTCGTTGGCCCGGTCGCCGCCGGACGGCACCGGGGCGGACGGCGCCGGTGCGGACGGCACCGGGGCGGGCGCGGTCGCGGGGAGGTCAGAGCGCACGGAGTCCATTGATCACGTCTCGCAGCAGGCGCTCGTCCGGCAGCTCGGCGAGCGGAACGGGTCGGGTGACGCTGATCAGGTCGGCGTCGTAGAGGTCGCCGAGCAGGACGCGCACGACGCTGACCGGCAGGTCGGTGTAGGAGCCGAGCTCGGCCACGGAGATCGGCTCCCGGCGGCACCAGGCCAGGATGGTCTGGTGTTCCGGGTCGAGCACGTGCGCGGGCACGGCCCCCGTGGCCGGCGCGGGGTCCTTGGCGGTGATCAGCGAGATCAGGTCGAACAGGCCGTCCTCGACCGGCCGGGTGCGGCCGCGGGTCATCGAGAACAGCCGCACCACCGGGCCGGCTTCGTCGTCGAACCAGCGGTCGTCGACCGGGGTCCGCGGCTGGAACAGGTCGAGCCCGGGCTCGCCCCCGTCCGGGCCGTCCGGCTCCCGCCCGCCCGGCCCCGGGCCGTCCGCTCCCGGGACCGGCCCCGAGACCGGGGCCGGCTCCGGGTCCGGCGGCACCGGTGTCGGTTCCTCGTCCGCCATCGGACCGCTCATCTCCCGGGCGGGGCCACGTCGGCGCGCGGCTCGGCGGCCAGGTGCTCGCCGACCCGCTTGACCAGCAGGGCCATCTCGTAGGCGATCTGGCCGATGTCCGCCTCGGCCTCGCTCAGCACCGCCAGGCAACTGCCGTCACCGGCGGCGGTGATGAACAGGAAGGCCTCGTCCAGCTCGACCATGGTCTGGCGCACGCCACCGACCTTGAAGTGCCCGCCGGCGCCCTTCGCCAGGCTGTGGAAGCCCGCCGCGACGGCGGCCAGGTGCTCGGCGTCCTCGCGGTCGAGGTCGCGGGAGGCTCCGGTGGCCAGGCCGTCGCTGGAGAGGATCACCGCATGCCGCAGTGCGGCGACGCGTCCCACCAGGTCGTCCAGGAGCCAGTTGAGGTCTCCGGGCGACTGCGTCGTAGTGGTCATGAATCTGTTCCTTCCGCTGGTGCGGGTGGTGCGTGTCCTGCGTGTGGTGCGTGTCCTGCCGGTGGTGCGGGTCGAGCGGGTCGACCGGGTCGTGCCGGTGGTGCGGGTGGTGCGGTGCCTTCGGTCGGCCCGTCGGACAACGGACCGGCGGGTGCGCCCGGTTCCGCCGTGACGCGCGGAGCGCGGACGAGCCTGGTCGGCGGCGGTACGCGCGCGCGGCGGGCCAGCGGCGCCGGCTCGCCGCCGGACGGGCCGGGCAGCGCCGCCGGGGCGGGCAGCGCCGCCGGGGCGGGCGCCGGGC
>NZ_JBHYUU010000228.1:0-11119 GCF_042749955.1 Kitasatospora sp. NPDC059462
AATTTGGGCTTCGACACCTCAAGGATCACAGAGGACGGCGTGTTTCACGTCCAGCCGTAGATCAGCGCACCCACACATGCGGCAGGAGAGCCCGAAAAAGCCGGGCTGAGCCGTGACGGTCTCGCCCCGGTGGGCCTTGACCTGGATCTGGCGGCGCCCGTCCATCGCTGGATACATCGCCGACAGAACTTTGGGCGAGATCAAGGTCGCGTCGTCGATCAGCAGAGCGCGGCCCTCGGTCATCGCGGTGACCAGCGGACCGTACTGCCAGACGTAGCCCCCACTGTCGTCCAGCGTGTAGTCGCCGATCAGGTCGCCGACCGTGGTGTCGCCATCGCCCGCGACGGTGATCAAGTCCGGGAACGCCGCCTCGATCAGCGAGGTCTTGCCGGTGCCCGGGGGACCGTAGAGCAGCACCGGCACGTCGGCGGCACGCAGCCGCGCCAGTGCCTCGACGTCGGGCAGGGAGGCCAGCTCCCGGGGGTAGTAGAGCTGGCCGCCCGCTCGGCGGATCGGACCGACCTGCCTGGGCGTGGCCGCTGGGGGCGGGGCCGTTCGGGCCGTGGCAGCCTGGGCCCGGGGAGAATGGGTCCGCGGTGGACTGATCACCACGACTGCTGCGGCGAAGGCGGTCTTCCCGTTCGCGCGGAACTGCCTTCCACCAGTGCCGAGCTGGTCGGCCTCTCCGCGCTGAACCAGGGTGTTGACCGCCTGCTGGACGGCACCGTGGGAGTGACCCAGCGCCTTGGATATCTCCCCGATGGTGAGCGGGTCCGCCGGCCGGTCGGCCAGCAACTTGGCGACCTTGGCCCGAAGTTCGCCGGGCTTGGCGTGTGCTGGTTTGACGGGCGGTGCGGGCGTGGTCAAAGCGAGGAACCTCCAACGGGTTCGCGGGCGGGCGGGGTTGGCAATGTGCCGGGATGGTGGGGCCGTTCCCGGAGCGGATCAAGGGCGAGACGATCACCGGGACCGTGGGGGCGCGGCCGGCCCGCTCACGGGCTCTGTCCGGACCAGTTCGCCCGGGGCCTCGGCCGGGCCAGGAGCCTCCTCGAAGCCGACCCGGAGCAGGATCCGCAACGCGGCGGCGTTGTAGCTCGTGGTGGTGGTCTCGCCGGTGGCGGTGCGCCGGATCGGCACGAACTGCTGGGCTGTGCGCTCTGCGGGCGCCCCCGCCTCGTGGACGGGCGATGGCCCCTGGGCGGAGTCGAGAGGATGCGAGGTCAGGGTTTCTCCGTGGTGTTCGGGTCGGGGCTTGGGCGGCGGGTGCCGGCCGTGTTCCGGGGTGCGGGACTCGACGGTCAGCGGGCGCGGCGCTGCTGCGGCAGCGTCCGTGGTGCAGCCGAGGCCGGCTGCGGGGTTGTCCGTGGGCGCTTGGTCGTGGTGCATGTACGGGCCGCGTCCGCACGGCGGCTCTCCGCCGGGGTGGTGAACAGCTCGTCGCTCGCGTAGCGGAACGCGCCGGCGGCGTCCTCCAGCAGCTCGGCCTGGATCCGCTGGGGTGCCCGGGCGGCGTCGGCCAGGATCTCGAGGATGCGTGCGTCCAGCAGCCCGGCCTCGCGGGGCAGCCCGTACGCGGAGGCGACGGCATGGCGGGCGGTCGCCTCGATCGTGGCGGACCACGCCGTCGGCAGGTTCGGGCCTTCGGGCACGATGCCGCAGACCGTCGGTCCCAGGTTGGCGAGGGCCCGCGGCAGGGGGGCCTCGTCGTCGATGGCGGCCATGAGGGCCACCTCAAGGGCCGTGTATGACGCGGCCCCCAGACGGGAGAAGAGGTGTCCGTTGTGCAGCCAGGCGACTGCCTGCTGCTGCGGGCCGGGGGTAGGCGTGGGCAACTCCGGTAGCTCGATGACCAATTCGTCGGGGCCTGCGGTCGTGGCGAGTGCCCGCCAGAAGCATGCCAGCCGCGCCGTGCCCTTGAGGGTGTCGGCATTGGCCAAGGCGGTCAGCACGGCAGGGTCGAGCGGGTTCTGTGGACGCGGGTACACCTGCTGGGCGAGGCGGAAGCCGGCGTCGGCGAGGGCCAGGCAGCCCCTGGACGGCTCCAGCGTCCGGCTCGCGGCGACCAGTAGGTCGGCGATTGGGGCGCTGCCCAGGCCCTCGTAGGCGGCGTTCAGCAGGCGGCGGCTGTCCAGGAGCGCGGGGTGTGGGGGGTCGGTCATGGTCGTCTCTGAGTGATGAGTTCAGCGCCGCTGGCTGGGGGCGGGGGCGCTGACCAGGGTGCTTGTGGCGGCGGCGGTGCCGGGCTCCGGACTCGAGCGGGGCAGCTGGCTGCCGTGGGCGAGGGCCGCAGTGCGCCGTTGGGCTGGAGCAGTGACGGCCTCGGCACTCACCGGGGTGACGACGGCGACCTTCCGGTCGGTCGCGTCAAGGTGGAGGCCGGTGGTGCTGCGCAGCAGGGGCTCCGGGGAGGCGAGGTCGCGGCAGAGTGCGGCGGCGAGGCGGGAGGGGGTGTTCGCGCTGATCTCTGCCATCCAGTACCCGCGGGCCCGGTAGCAGCTGATCCGGGCGGCGGGCTTTCCGCGCAGGTCGTGGAGGGCACTCGGGACGTCGCAGTGGGCGTTGACGTAGCCGTCGGGCGAGCGGAAGGAGACGGAGCCGCGGGGCTCGACGTTGCTCTGCCACCCCGCCTCGGCGAGGGGCAGGAGACCGAGGGCCAGGACTCCGGCCTGGAAGGGCTGGCGGGAGTCCGACCCGGCTTCGTCCAGCATGGCGAGCGCCTCGTCGACTACGCCGGCGATCAGCTCGGGCGGGGCCAGGTCGCCGCTGGTGATGCGCCAGGCGACGCTCGCTCCCCGGTGCTGGGCACCCCAGACCCGCCAGGCGGCGCTCTGCCGCGTCGGGGTGTCGGTGCCGTCGGGCCAGGCGACGCCGAGCCTGCCGCACGGGCTGGTCATCGAGGTCGTGCCCAACGTCCAGCCCTGGGAGGCGAGATGGTCCTTGATCTGTTCGGCACCGCCACGGCCGGGTCCGGCGTAGTGGCGGGGGGTTACGGTGACCAGCTCCGGTTCGGGTTCGGGGCTGAGGGCCGGTTCGGCGGCGGTTCGGTCGGGGGTGGTCGGCAGCGGGTTCTCTAGGTCGGTCGGGGGCGCCAGCTGGGGGCGCCATCGCGGCAGGGCGGCGCAGGCGGCGGGCTCGATCGTGACGCGGGCCATGTGGTGGGCGGGGATCTCGCTGCGGCGGCGCAGCGCCGCGTCCGAGGCCAGCGTCACCGCCACCGTGCGCAGGACTGCCTCGGGAGCCCACGGCGAGGCGATGACCTCCCACGCCAGCTCGGAGCTGGTGTTGCCCAGGCTGAAGGCGAGTGTGCGCTCTGGGTGGGAGGGCACCAGGAGGGTGGCGGCGCCGGGCGAGTGGATGAACGTCCGCCAGGGGCCCTGCTTGATCGTCCATCCGGCGTCGGAGAGGATCCGCGCGATGTCGTCACCGGCCCTGCGGTCGGCAAGGACGGTGGCTGGGTCGCTGTCGAGTCGGCCGGCGGCGTCCAGGACAAGGCCATGGGTGAGTTCGTAGGGCGTCCTGGGGCTGAACCAGGCGCACCAGAGCTCCGTGGCGTCCTGCTCCCCGCTGTCGTAAGCGGAGAGCTTCCAGTGGTTCTGGAGGATGCGGCGGCCGAGGGGGAAGTCGCCGCGCTCCACGGCCATGCGGCGGCAGGGGCTGACGAGCAGGGGTTCTTCGGGGGTGCTGTCCGGGTCGTGCTCCCACCCGTACGCGGAGACGAGGTGGTCGCCCAGGTCGCTGGGCGCGGTGCCGGTGCCGGCCAGCTCCAATGGGCGGACGGCGACCAGTTCGTCGGTGTCGGTGGGCAACTCGGGCTCCAAGCAGAGGGGGTGGGCGGAACGGTGCCTCGCCGAGCGGGGCTCCGTCGGCGGTCACCGCCGTGAGGCGCTCGCGGTCGCGGGGTGAGCGGTGGCAGGGTTGCCGGCGGGCGCGGTGGTGCTCGTGGAGGACAGGCTGGGCAGGGAACGGGTGATGGCGGCGGCCCGGCGGCTGGTCGCGGTGGTGAGGGACTGTGCGGTGACCGGGGTGACGACGGCGACCTCCCGGTCGGTGGCGTCCAGGCGCAGGTGATCGGGATTGCGGATCAGGGGCCCGGGGTCGGCGACGTCGCGGCACAGGGCGGCGGCCAGCCGGGAGGGGGTGTTCGCGCTGATCTCGACCTCCCAGAATCCGAGCGCCCGCCGGCAGGAGATGCGAGCGGCTGGTCGGCCGCGGAGTTCGTACAGGGCGTCCGGGGGCCCGCAGCGGGCGCTGAGGAGTCCGTCGGGCGACTCGAACGTGGCGGCGCCCTTGGGGGTCACCTCGCTGGTCCAGCCCGCGGCTGCCAACGGCAGGAACCCCAGCGCCAGGACGCCCGACTCGAACGGTGTCCGGTCGGCCTTGTCGGCCTCGTCCAGCATCGTGGTCGCCTCGCCGATCAGACCTTCGACGATCTCCTGGGGGACGAGGCGCCAGCCGGTGACCCGCCAGGCGACGCCCGCGCCGGCGCGCTGGGTGCCCCAGACCCGCCACGGCGCGTACGTCCGCTCGCGTCCCCAGCCGCGCGGCTTGTCCGACTCGGTGGGCCAGGCGACGCCCAGCCGGCCGCACGCACTGGTGAGGACGCCCTCCGCATCAACCCATCCCTCGGCCTGGAGACGTTGGCGAAGCCGGTCGACGGCGTCGACGCTGGGCCCGGCGTAGTGGCGAGGGGTGACCGCGACCAACGCTGGTGGCGGACTGGGCTGTTCAGCACCGGCCTCGGTCGGGCCGCCGAGTTCCAGCGGGCGGACGGCGACCAGGTCGTCGGGGTCGGGATCGGCGGGCAGCGAGGTCTCCAGGAGCGAGAGGGGCCAGGTCAGGACGGGCGGTGCCGCGGCGCCGGCACGGACGCGCTGCTGCCGGTGCGCGGCCGGTCGGAGAGCGGAAGTGCGGTGGACACCGGAAGGGACGCGGTGGTCCGGGCGCGAGCCGCGCCGAACCGTCCGGTGCGCGGCGGGCGTTCGGCGAGCGTCTGGGTGGTCAGCAGGTTCCGGTGCCGCGCCGGGAGCTGCCCGGCCCGGCGGACGGCCGGGGCCAGAAGGGCGGCGGTCGCGGCGGTCAGCAGTGGCTCGGGGGCGGTCGCGCCGAACCGCACCGTCCAGGTGCCCTTCTCGGCGGCGCCGGTCAGCATCACGTCGCTGCCGGGGGCTTCCAGCGGGAAGGAGAGAGCGGCGCGGCGGTCGGGGGCGGAGACCAGCTCGTAGCCGTCGCGGTGGTGGCCGGACCAGCCGGCCGCGAGCAGGGCCGCGCGGGCGTGGTGGCCGACGAGGCGGTCGGTGCCGGTGAAGAGGTCCGGGCGGTGGAGGAGGCCGGTGGCGGCCTCGTCGAGGAGGGACTGGGTGATCTCGGCCGGTACCTGGTGGCAGAAGGCGACCGACCAGTCGGCCCCGCTCAGCGACAGGGGTGTCGGCCCTGGTTCGTTGGAGAGGGCGATGCCGTCGGTGCCGCTCACGAGGACGACGTGGGCAGGCACGGTGTCGGGACGGAACCAGCCGTGCCGCTCGGCGAGGACTGACGGCAGGTCGGCGTCGCCGGGCCCGGCGAGGTGGGTGGGGCGGACGGAGAGGAGCGGCTCGGTGGAGACGGGGGAAGCAGTGGGCACAAATCTCGTTCGGTCAGGGGGCCGGGACTCGGCCTCGGCCCGCAAGCGGGGTGGCTGGACGCAGGGGGCCAGCGGAGTAGACGACGGCCGGTGGGGTGCCTGCCGGCACGCTCGTCCGGGCGGTGGCGGCGTGGACCCGGCGGCGTCCCTCGTCGGAAGGCGGTCCGGGACAGGCCCCACGTTCCTCGGCCAGCAGCAGGGCGTAGTCGAGCCGGGGCAGGAGTCGACGGCGGGCCGTTTCGGCCGCCCGCGCCGGTGACGTGCTGACGGACAGACCGAACGGCGTCAGGTCCTCCACCGCGCCGGGCTCCGTTCCGGCCGGGACCAGCGGTGCGATCAGATAGCGGCCCGCACGGAACGGGCGTGGGAGAACGACCAGCTCCCGGCCCCGGCCGTCGCGCAGCATCCCGAGACGGTCGTTGGCGAAGTCCAGCAGGGCCCACTGGGTGATCCCGAGGTCCCAGAGCCGCTCGTACACCTTGGTCAGCGCCGCCGACGTGCTCACATCCTCCAGCGCCGACTCCCAGGTGCCGGGAAGCCGGCAGGCCACCGCACCGGTGAACGCCTCAAGGGCGCGGTTGTTCCTCACCGCTGCCGTCCCCGGTCTGCCGCCGCGGGCCGTAGCGGTCCGGCCTGATCGCGCAGCGGGGCGCGGAGGGCCGGGGCGGTGCCCGAGCGGGCGGCGCTGGAGCGCTGGTCGGCGAGGAGTTCGACGGCGGTCGGCAGCGCTGTACGAGCTTCGGCAGCGCGCCGGTCGACCTCGGCCTGCTCGGTGCGGGCCCGGGCGACCACCCGCTGCGGCAGCTCGTCGGTGGTACGGACGACCGGGCTGTCGTCGGCGACGGCGCCGTTCACCGCAGCGATCAGGTGCAGCGGCGTGCACGAGCTGAAGGCAGCACTCCATCCCACGTCCGGATCGTCCGGGGAGATGCGCCAGGTGAAGCCGCGCTGCACGTCGGCCGCCAGCTCGACCGCCGGATCGGCGAGCGGTGCGACGTCGTACTCGACCGCGCCGTCGCCCGACCTGGTCAGCCAGTGGCCGTCGGAGCGGGACGTCGACCAACCTGCGTCGGTGAGAGCCTGGTTGGCGTCCGCGAGCGCTCCCTCCAGCGACACGAAGGTGCCCGTGTGGTCGCTGACCACGTCGAACTGGAGGGAGTCGGCCAGCTGGCCGAGGAACGCCTGGACGATCTCCGGCGGGGTGGCCCGGCTGAATCCGCCGCGCCAGGCGGGGCCGGTGAACGGTTCCGGGGAGGCGGCGACCTGCCACGCCTGCGGCTGGTCGGGACGGTACCCGACGCGGACACGGTGGCACGGGCTGGTGGCCATCACCTCGGCGCGGCTCGGGCCGAGGGCCTCGACCCGCCACCCGTGCAACGGCTCGAAGGCGGTGACGACGGACGCCCGGTCGCCGGGGCCGGCGAGGTAGCGGGGGCGGACCAGGGTCTCGACGTCGGGGTCGTGGTGCGGCAGGTAGGTGTCGGGCAAGGGCTAGAGCTCCGGTGGGTGCGGGTGCTGTCAACGGCCTTGGGAGCGGCGGGTGTTGGGGGCGGTCGGCGGCGGTGTGGGGGTTTGCGTGGGTGAGGGCTGGATCGGTGCTGCGCGAAGCCGGGCCGCCTGGGCGCGGGCGGCGGCCGGAAGGGGCGCGGAGGTGTCCCGGGTCCACTCGTACGCGGCGTCGAGGCTGTCGAACTGCCTGCTGCGGACCGTGTAGGCGGGACTCTTGTCGTCGGGCAGCTGCCAGAAGAAGACCTGCGCCGGGCCGGGCGACTGCTGGGTGTCGGTGGCGATCACCCAGGTCTCGTACGGTGGTTCGTGGCGGGTGAATGTGTCGTGGACCTCGAACCGCTCACCGCTGCCGTGGTCAGGTCAGCCGGCGTCGGTTCGCCGGGTGTAGGCCGCGGCGGCGGCCCGTACCAGGGCCCGCTGCCGCTCGATCGGGAGGGCGTCGATGGTGGCGATCTTCTCCTTGATCGCGGGATCGAATATGCCGCTGCTGGTGTCGGCCAGACCGGCGGCGGTGAGGATCCGGCCGATCACCTCGGCCTCGATCAGCGCCTCGCAGCTGTCGTGCACTTCGCTGTAGGTCCGGACGTGGGTGGTGACGCCGACCAGGGCTTCGGACAGCGGTCCGCGGTGGCCCAGCAGCAGGCTCAGAGCGGCGAGTACTTCCTCGGTGGCACAGCGCAGTAGGTCGGTGTCCTCGGGGTGGGACAGCCAGCGCACACCCCTCATCTCGTACAGCTCCTGGGCCAGTTCGGGGTCGCCGGAGTGCTCGGCCTCAGCGGCCAGGCACGCGGCGATGCTCGCCTCGGTGGCGTCCAGGGCGCCGACGACATGGTCGAGCCGGGTCCGCAGCTCGCTCTCGTAGACGGGCAGCAGCGAGCCGGCGAGTTCGTCGGCGGCCGTGGCCGGGTCGGCGGGAACGGCGACGGAGCCGAGCGGAGAGATGCTGTCGTACACGGGCACGTCGAAGGCGACGAGGGGGCAGACCAGGAAGGGCCGGTTCGCTTCGGCGGTGGGCAGTACCAGGAGCTGGCGCCCGCCGGGGCCGTCGAGCACGGCCGTCTGCGCCATGGTGTCGCGGTCCAGCCCGAGGTCCTGGGCACGGCGGCGGTCCCACACGCGGTAGTAGAAGTGGTGGCGAAGGTCGGCGTCGTCGCTCAGGTCCAGGTCGGTGGCTTCCCACCGGTCCGGAAGTCGTTCGGCCAGAGCGTGCGCGAAGTCCGCCAGGCGGCTCTGAGGGCTGGTCATGATCGGATTCCTTCGTTGGACTTCTTGGTGGACAGGTGGCGAAGGACGCGGGGCAGGGTCAACGCGGAGTCCAGCCGTCCGGCGGCGAAGAAGAGCGGGACGCCGCCGGTGCCGGTGTCCCCAGGGCGGGCGAGGCTGTAGCCCACGGCACCGCCGTCGGCAGCGGTGCGCCAGCGCACCAGCACCCCGCGCTCGGCCAGCGCTTTGGCGTAGCCGTCCACGGTGGTGGCCTCCCGCAGGGCCTGGCGCATCTGCTGCTGGAGCCAGACGCGGGTCGGCTCGGTCCAGCCGTGCTGCTCGGCCTTGATGATCTCGGCTGTGGTCGGATAACTGGTGGTGTTCCTGCCCTGGCCGACCGGACGTAGCCCCCACTCGGCTTCGAGGGCTCGGCACTCGGCCTGGGCACGGACCGCGGCGCGGTGCATGCCGGGCCGGGAGCCGTCGGGCAGGACGGTGATGCCGGCGAGGTGGATGTGGTGCTCGGCGTGGCGCACCGCGACCCACCGGCACTCGGGGCGCCCGAGGGGGGCCAGGCCCGTGGCGTGGGCGATGCGCCGGGCCACCGTCGCCCACTGCTGGTCGGACAGCAGCGGGTCCTCGGGGGCGGCGCGCACGGAGCAGTGCCACACCCTGCTGGGCGGCATCGAGCCGAGTTCGGCGGCGCGCAGGCGGGCGTACTGGTCGAGCCGGACCGCGAGGTGGCCCAGGTCGGCCGCCCGGTCGCGGCCGGGATCGGGGGCGCCGTGAAGGTCCCAGGCGGCGACGAGGTGCGGGTCGGTGTGTTCCTCGCGGCGTCCGGGACCGTAGAGGTAGGCGAGCAACGGGCGGATGGCGTTGCCCGTCGTGACGTCGGGGATCAGGACGCCTCCAGGACGGCGTCGAGGGCGAGGTACGTACGGGCGGCAACGGCGGGCAGCACCGCGAGAGCAGCCTGCCGGGCCGGACCGTCGTCGGCGTCCCGGGCCGCGGTGACCGCCATGTTCAGCTCGCCGGCCACGCGGTCGAGGGCCTCGACGAGGGGCCTGCGCGGGTCGCTGTCGGGCCGTCCCAGCGGATTGCTGGACTGCGCGGCGGCCAGCGCCGCGTTGCCGACGAACCCGGCCACGGTCAGGTGCTCGGCGAAGGCGCGTTCGCGGATCACGGCGATGGCGGCGGGCGTGAACCGCACCGTGGTCTGCACGCTGCGGCGGTCCGCGGTGCGGGGGCGGCGCCGCTGATCCGGGGCCGGCGGGCGCTGGATGGTGTAGGGGATGGGGATCCGGGTCCTTCCGGGGGTCTCGGCGCCGGTGTCAGCGGCTCTTCGGTCGTGGGGTGCGGCTGTCGGCGGCGCCCGCCACGGGCTCGGGCGCGGACCGCGGGGGCGAGACCGCGACCACGGCAGTGCCCGCGGCCAGGGCCCCGGCGGCGCGGGCACTGGGCGGAGCGATCAGCAGCGGGGGCAGCGGGTTGTCGTCGGCCCCCGCCTTGGTGGTCCACTTCCTCGCTGCCTCGACGGTGGGGAAGCCGCCCTCGCGCAGGGTGTACGAGTGACCCGGCATGTCGATGTCCTCGAAGAGGACCCGGACGGGCTGCTGGCCGGGCTCGGGCCGGGTGTCCTGGACGATGACCCAGGTCTGGTAGGAGTCGACCTGGTCGTACGTGTAGTCGTCCACGGCGTGGAAGCGGTCGCCGGAGCGGGCGAGGAATTCCTCCAGGTCGCGCGTGGCCTGGTCGGTGTCCATCGGATCCTCGACGTCCGGGGTGACGAGAGCCGGGTCCGCGCCGCGGGAGACCAGCCAGTTCTGGGCGAGCGCGAACACGGGGTGGCGGGTGTAGTCGAACCGGAACGTGCCCGCTGCCAGGTCGCGCTGGACGTCGACACCGACGTACTGCGGGGACCCGGGGATGTACCAGGTCATGCTGCGGTCGTACACGAGGTAGAAGCTCTCCGTCAGGAGCGCGGTGTGAGGGTTGGTCACGTGCTGGACGGCCAGCGGCAGGAGCATGTCCAGGCTCAGCGACAGCCCGGCGTGGTCCAGTTCGTCCTTGCGGCTTGCGGGTTGGAGGTTGTCGACGTCGAAGCCGATCTCGTCGAGGTCGGTGGGGATGGCAGTCCTCTCGGTCAGTGCCGCAGGCCCGGTCGGTCAGCAGCGGTGCCCTGGGGCGGAGGCGGGGTTGGGGAGAGGCTGCTGCCGGCGGGGAGGGTGCGGGCGGCGGCGGCCTGCGAACGGGTGGGGCCCAGATTCTTGACGTACCAGGCGGCGAGGTCGTCGTGGACACCCGCGAGCAGGCTGCCGGCCGGCGTGGTTCGCAGGGTTGCGTCCGGCAGCCGGTCGAGGAGCTGCTGCTGTACGAGGGCGTCCAGTTGGTCGGGCAGGAGGGCGCGGGCTCCTGCGGTCATCGGACGGGCGAGGTCCTCCTGCGTGGTCGCCCCGTCGCGCAGCCGGTCGAGGACGGTGGCCGTGAGCGGGTGCGCGCCCAGGCGCAGGACCTCCTCGACGACGGCGCTGTGGTGCTCGGTGACCGTCTCGAAGCGGTACCTGATCGCCCAGCTGTACGCGTTGAGGTAGACGGACCACAGCTCCTTCGCGGCCGGCGTGGCCTGCGGGCCGGCCGCAGTCGTGCGCAGCAGGCTGCCCTGCTCCAGGCGGTCGCGGTGCCAGGCGATTTCGGGCTCTCCTGCTTGATGTGTGGGTCAGGCTGTTGAGGGTTGGCGTCCGGGGAGGATGGGCCGGGGGCCTGCGAGGGTCAGCATGACGAGGGCAA
>NZ_JBHYUU010000229.1:0-6319 GCF_042749955.1 Kitasatospora sp. NPDC059462
GATTCCGTATGTGCGGGCGACGCTGGCCAAGCACACGCTGGCGCAGTTCGAGCGGGCGGCGGCTGCCGCGCGGGCCGTGGACACCGCCGAGGAGGCGCGGCTGGCCGCGCAGGCGGTGCTGTCCGGCGAGTAGTGCCTGGGTGAAGGCCGGCAGGTCGGCCTCGTCCCCGGTGACGCCACCCGCTACCTGTGTGCCGCCGCCTGGCTGGACCGGAACTTCCGCGGGGCGCTGATCAAGGAACTCGTCGAGCACTCCGTCCGCATCCCCGCGCCCTCGCCCGGCACCGACGTGGTCCGGGTGCTGCACGAGGCCCTCACCGCCCGCCGCTGGGAGGCCTGGACCGGCGCCGTCCTCCTGATCGTCCTCGTCCTCGGCTTCCCGCTGTTCGGGGTCGCGGCCGGTTCCGTCGCGGTGCTGGTGGCCCTGCTGCCGGTCCTGTTCCTCGGCGCCGGCGCGGACCGGATGGACCACCGGCTCGGCCTGGAGGCCGAAGAGACGGAGTTCCCCGCCCCGCGTCCCCGCAATCGCGTCGCCCGCACCGAGGGCCTCGTCCTCGGATGCCTGCTGGCGGTCGTGCTCGCCGGCGTCGTCGCGCACGAGCTGCCCGCGTACGACGCGGACTGGGGCGGCTTCCTCGGGCCCGTGTTCGCCGAACTGCTGCTGCTCTGCCTGATCGCGGCCGCCCTGCGGTACGGGATCCGCCGCCGGCTGGTCGCCCTCGGCGGCCTCGGTCCGGCCCCCGTGCCCCCGGTGGAACCGCAGGGCGACGCCGCCGCCCGGCTCTACGAGCGGCTGCGCGAGCAGCAGGGCGGACCCGAACTGCTCTACAGCCGCCAGGCGCCGCTGGTCGGCCTCGGCGTGTCCGGGCGCGCCTGGCGGATGACCTTCGAACTGCGGCCCTCCGCCGAACGCGAGGCCGAGGGGCGGGCACCCGACCCGATCGACGCGGCCGTGCTCTACCGGGCCATCGCCCAGCAGGTCCGCGCACTGGCGGAGGACCCGCGCTATCCGGAGGACCCGCTGCGCGGACTGTCCGTCACCGACCGGGTGTACCGGCCCGGTCTGCGCGACGACCGCCCGGCGGACTGGCTCGGCGCGATGTCCGTCCGGGCGGGCGGCGGCTTCCGGCTCGAACCCGCCTGGGCCGACCTGCTGAGCCGTACCGGGCACGAGCGGCTGCGTCACTACCTGGCGGTCAGGGTCGGCTCCTGGCAGGAGGAGGTGATCGTCACCGTGCTGGTCCGCGCCAGCACCCGGGGCGGACTGCTCTACCTGGAGTGGCTGCCGCACGTGCTCGGCCCGGTCGCGCACCACTACCACGTGGTCGACCTGCTCGGGGAGCGCTCCGACCTCGGCCACGCGGTGAACGCGCTCGGCTGGGCCGCCCGTCGGCTCAGCCGCGACGTCGGCGCCGCCGTCCGCCAGCTGTGGGAGGTGCAGGCCTCGAACAGCCGGGGGGCCAGGCACCGCCAGCACTACGCCGCGAGCATCCGGGCCGGCCGCGCGGTCGACTACGCGCCCCGGACCAGTGCGCGCGAGCTCGGGTCCGCCGGGGTGTACGAGAACCTCTTCCAGGAACACGACGTGCAGCGCTTCCTCAACACCGTCACCCAGCGGGTGTTCAGCGCCGTCGGCGGCGAGTTGCGGGCGCGCGGCTACGACAACGCGGCCTTCGAGGAGCAGAGCCAGAGCATCACCAACATCAACAACGGCGGCGTCCAGGTGGTCAACTCCACCGTGGACGGCCCGGTCGCGGGCGGAGCCGGGGCGACGATCAACCTGCCGAAGGGGAAGGGCACATGACGGAACAGCAGCCGCCGGCGGGCAACCGCAACGACGGCGGAGTCCAGGTGGTCGGCTCCACCGTGCACGGCCACGTGGCCGGCGGCCGGGGCGCGACCGTGTCGATCGGCGCCGGGGCCGACGATCCCCAGGGGCCCGGCGGACCGGAGCAACTGCGGTCCGAGGCGCGGGCGTTGCGCGCTGCGCTCGCCCGGCTGCGGGCCGAACAGCCGGGCGCCGTACCGGAGGAGGACGCCGAGGACGCCGACGCCGCGCTCGCCGGGATCCTCGACGAGGCGGCGCTCGACGAGCCCCGCGAGGGCCCGCTGCGCCGCCGGGTCCGCACGGTGTCCGACGCGCTGCGCACGGTCGCGGTGCTCGCCGCGGCGGTGAGCGGCCTGGAGGCAGCCTTCACGGCCCTGTTCGGGCAGATCTGAGGGCCCGCCGGGCCGCCCTTCCCCGGGTTACGGTTACCATGCGCACCAAGGCGCGGAGCCTGCGGAGCCGACGCGGGCCGGGCGCGCCGACGGAGCACGGACGGAACATCAACGGGGATGTACGGAGGGGTGGGCATGGCGCGCGCTGACCGGGTGTCGGGGGAGCGGACGGGCGGACGGGGCGAGGACGGCTGGACGGGGGTGGACCTCCGGATGGACGTCCCGCACTCGGCACGTGTGTACGACTACCTCATCGGCGGCAAGACCAACTTCGAGCCGGACCGGGCCGCCGCGCACGCCTCGGTCAAGGCCTGGCCGGCGCTGCCGACCTCGATGCGGACCACCCGGGGCTTCATGGAGCGGGTGGTCCGCCACCTCGCCGAGGAGCACGGCGTGCGGCAGTTCCTGGACATCGGCGCGGGCATCCCCGCCGCGCCGAACGTGCACGAGATCGCCCAGGAGGTGGCGCCGAGCTCACGGGTGGTGTACGTCGACAACGACCCGATCGTGCTGACCCACGCCCGGGCGCTGATGTCCAGCCGGCCGGAGGGCCGCACCGCCTACCTGGACGCCGACCTGCGCGACGTCGACTCGATCGTGCACGCGCCGCGGCTGCGCGAGGTCCTCGACCTGACGCAGCCGGTGGCGCTCTCGCTGATCGCCATCGTGCACTTCGTCCTCGACGAGGACGACCCGCAGGGCATCGTGCGCCGGCTGATGGACCACCTGGCGCCCGGCAGCTTCCTCGCCCTGACCGTCTTCACCGGCGACACCGACCCGGTCGGTGTCGGCGGGGTGGGCCGCGAGTACAACGCCCGGGGCATTCCGCTGCAGATCCGGGACCGGGCCGAGACGCTGGCGTTCTTCGACGGCTACGAGCTGCTGGACCCGGGCGTCACGCTGGTCCACCACTGGCGCCCGGAGCCGGGGGCCGCGCGGGTGCGCGACCAGGACATCGCGATGTACGGCGGCGTGGCCGTCAAGCGCTGAGTCGTCAAGCGCTGAGTCGTCAAGCGCTGAGTCGTCGGGCACCTGTGTGCCGGGCACCTGCTTGCCGGGCGCCGGGACGTCGGGCGCCGGGACGTCCGCCCGTGCCCCGGCGGCCGTTCAGGCCGTCCGGGGCTCGCCGGTGATCTCGGTCATGACCTCGTCGTACCGCTGGAAGAACCGGGGGCCGGGCTCGGGGGCGTCCCGCCCGCCGCGGCGCAGCAGACGCCAGCAGTCGGCGGTGAGCGCCCGGGCCTCGGCGCCGGGCCAGGGCCGGGGAAGCAGCTCGGGCGGGAGCAGCGGGTCGTCGGCGGTGGCCCGGGTGAACTCGGCGGCCAGCTCGACGGCGATCGCGAGCCGCTCGATCCGGGCGGGGGCGTCCGCCGGGTCCGGGGCGGTCAGCCGGGCGAGGCGCGCGGCGGCCAGGGCGGCCAGCCGGCGGTGGCCCGCGGCGAGGTCGTCGAGCGGCCAGAGCCGGCGGGCCAGGGCGGGCGGGTCCTCCTCGCCCGCGATGCGCAGGTCGGTGCTGGTGAGCAGGGTGACGCAGTCCCGGACGCCGAGGTGGGCGGCCTCGGCCTCGACGAGGGCCTCCCAGGCGTTGGCGCTGACGTAGAGCCCGCCCTGGAGGGCCGCGCCGCCGAGCCGGACCAGCGCTTCGCGCAGCGCGTCCCGCGCGGTGCGGGCGGCCTCGGGGACGGCGAAGGCGACCAGGTGCCAGCGGCCGTCCCACGGGGCGAGCCCGGCGTCCTGGGCGTACATGTGGCGGACGAACCCGGCCTCCGGCTCGGCGGAGCGGCGGGCCCGGTCGGTCTCGCGCAGCACGGCGCGCCGGCCGCGGCCCTCCTGGACGAGGAGGCCGTCGGCCGCCATCCGCTTGATGCACAGGCGCACCTGCTGGTCGGTCATGCCGAGCTCGCCCGCGACGCCGTACAGCTCGCCGGCGTCGATGGTGCCGTCCGCCCGGACCATGCCCTCGACCAGGGTGCGGGTGGGCACCTCGGCCCGTTCGTCCTCGGCCATCGTCGCCGTTCCTCCCGCCGTCCCGCGTACCGGTCTCCTGCGTACCGGGTCTCCTGCGCAGGAGTGTAGTGGCCGGAAACGATCGCCGTCCGGACGAGCGTTGTGCGCCCGCCCGTTTTCGGCTTCCCCCGGCCGGTGCCCGGCGGTTCCCGGCGGTCCTCGATGACCCTCGGCGGCCCCCGGTGGCCGACGAAGGTTCGAATGGTGACCATCTGCCCGAATTTGAACGGCTGATGACAATCCCGGTCATCCGCTGATGATCCGTCAGGCCCGCCTCTACGCTTCGGGCGACCCGGGGGGACCGCCCGTCCCTCCGACGAGCCTGGAGACCCCGTTGACCAGACGTCCCCTCCCGCGCCGCTCCTGGACGGCGGTGGCCGCCGTCGGCGCGGCCACCGCCGCGCTGCTGGCCCAGCCCGCCGCCGCCGCTGCCGTCACCGTGCCGCCCACGGTGACGGCCACCGTCGCCGTCGCGCCGTACCCGGCGGGCGTCGCGCTCGCGCCGGACGGCGGGCGGGCCTACGTGACCAGCCAGAGCAGCGGCACGGTGACCGTGCTGTCCACCGCCACCGGCGCGGTCACCGGCACGTTCACCGCCGGTACCGGCTCCTACGCGGTGGCCTTCGCGCCCGACGGCGGGCACGCCTACCTCACCCACCACCTCACCGGCACGGTCAGCGTGGTGGACACCGCGAGCTCCGCCGTCACCGCCACCGTCCCGGTCGGCGCCGGAGCCTTCGGCGTGGTGGTCGCCCCCGACGGCGCCCGCGCGTACGTGAGCAACGCGGACGCCGACACGGTCAGCGTGCTCGACACCGCGAGCGGCACCGTCACCGCCACCGTCCCGGTCGGCGCCGAACCGCACGGGCTGGCCGTGGCCCCCGACGGCGGGCGGGTGTACGTGGCGGCCTCCGGCGGGCAGCGGGTCGACGTCATCGACACCGCCACCGCCACCGTGAGCGCCTCGATACCGGTCGGCCACGGCGTCTTCGGCCTCGCCCTGGCCCCCGACGGCTCCCGGCTCTGGACCGGCAACGGCGCGGACTCCACCGTCGGCGTGGTGGACACCGCCACCCTGGCCCTGACCGCGACCGTCCCGGTCGGCGCCAACCCGTACGCGGTCGCCGCGGCCCCCGACGGCCGCTCCGTCTACGCGAGCAACTACGCCGACGGCACGCTCAGCGTGCTCGACGCCGCGAGCGGCACCGTCACCGCCACCGTCCCGGTGGGGGCGAGCCCGTTCACGCTGGCGTTCGCGCCCGACTCCCGGCGCGGCTACCTGGCCGACTTCGACGGCGGAGCGGTGAGCGTCCTCGCCTTCCCGCTGCCGGTGCCCGCGGTCACCGGGATCAGCCCCGCGAGCGGCCCGCAGGCCGGCGGCACCGTCGTCACCGTCACCGGCACCGACCTGGCCGGCGCCACCGCCGTGAGCTTCGGCGCCGCCGGCGACGCCGCCTCCTTGTCCTGCACCGCGACCTCCTGCACCGCCACCGCGCCGCCCGCGGCGGCCGCCGGGACGGTCGACGTCCGGGTCACCACGCCCGGCGGCACCAGCGCGGTCACGGCCGCCGACCGGTTCGGCTACCAGGCGCCCGCCGCCGACCTCGCCGTCGCGCTCTCCGCCGCCCCGGGGTCCGGCCTGCTCGCCGGACGCGTCGACTACACGCTGACCCTCACCGGCCGGGGACCCGGCGAGGTGACCGCCGCGACCGTCGAGGCCGCCCTGCCCGCCGGGCTCGTCGCGACCAGCACCGACTGCACCGTCGCCGCCGGGCGGCTGACCTGCGCGCTCACCGCCCCGCTGGCCGCCGGCGCGAGCACCACCCGCCACCTCGCGCTCCAGGTGGGCCTGCTGGCCAACCTCGGCCGGACGTTCACCGTCACCGCCGCCCGCACCTCCGGCGCCCCGGCCGACCCGGTCGCGGCGAACGACACGGCGAGCCGCACGTGCAGGGTCGCGCTCCTCGCGGTCACCTGCGACTGAGCCGGTCCGGCGCCCCCCGCCCCCGACCGGCGCCGCCCCACCCCCCCGGCCGGCCCCCCCCCCCAAACGCCCACGAAGACACCACCCGGCCGGCCCGACCCGACCCAA
>NZ_JBHYUU010000229.1:6329-10985 GCF_042749955.1 Kitasatospora sp. NPDC059462
CAACCGCCCGGCGCGCCCCCCCCCCCCCCCCCCCCTACACCCCCGGCCCCGCGCGGCCGCCCCCCCCCGGGCGGGCCCAACCCCCGCGCCCGGCCCCGCCGCCGCATCGGCGCTGGACGAAACGTCCAGGCTGGACGTACAGTCCAGAAGTGACCACCGAGACCCCCGATCCGCGCCTGCGCGCCTGGGCCCCCGCCTGCCAGGCCGTCGCCCTGCTGCTCGGCCCCTACGCCGAGGTGGTGCTGCACGACGCCGTCCGTGACGAGGTGCTCGCCATCTGGAACCCGATGGGCGGCCGCGGGCCGGGCGACCCCTCGCTGCTCGGCGAACTCGACGGGCTCGACCAGGCCGCACCCGACGTCTACGGCCCGTACCCGAAGCTGCTGCCGGACGGCCGCCGGCTCTCCTCGGTCAGCGCCGTGCTCCGCGACGAGGCGGGCCGGCCCGCCGCCGTGCTGTGCGTCAACCTCGACCGGGGGCCGCTGGAGCACGCCTCCGCGCTGCTCGCCGCCTTCGCCGCGCCGACCGCCCCGCGCCCGGAACCGCTCTTCGAACAGGACTGGACCGAGCGGATGAACGACGTGATCGGCGGCTACGTCCGGGCCCACGGACGCCCCCTGGAGCGGCTCGGCCGCGAGGACCGGCTCGCCGTGCTCCGCGAACTCGACCGGGCCGGGGTGCTCGCCGTCCGCCGCGCCGTCCCGGCCGTCGCGACGGCGCTCAAGGTGTCCCGCTCCACCGTCTACACCCTGCTCGCCGAACTGCGCGACCCGCCCGGGCCCGCGCAGCCGTAGCACCGACCCCGCCGAGTCGACCCAGAAACGAGAACCACCATGACCAGGCTCCCCGACTTCCGGCTGGAAACGTACTTCTCCCGCTGGGAGTTCACCGCCCGCCACCACCTCACCGCCTCCGACGCGCAGACCATGGCGATGTCCGAACTGCTCAACCTCGCGGACCCCGGGGACCGGCGGGCCTGGGAGACCCTCGCCCTCGGCTACACCGAGACCTTCGGGGACCCGGGCCTGCGGGAGGCGGTCGCCGGCATGTACGAGCTGGCCGGCCCCGAGGACGTGATCTGCTTCGGCGGCGCGCAGGAGGGGCTCAACCTGGCCATGCAGGTGCTGCTCGGCCCCGACGACCACGCCGTCGTCGTCACCCCCAACTACCAGTCCGCCGAGACCGTTCCGCTCTCGATCTGCGAGGTCACCGGCGTCGCCCTCGACCCGGGCCGCGACTGGGCGCTCGACCTCGACGCCGTCGTCGCCGCGCTGCGCCCGACCACCCGGGTGCTGTCCGTCAACTTCCCCAACAACCCCACCGGGAAGGTGATCGACGCCGCCGACTTCCGCCGGCTGGCCGAACTCTGCGACGAACGCGGCATCCACCTGTTCAGCGACGAGGTCTACCGCGGCCTGGAGCGCGACCCGGCCCGCGCCCTGCCGCGCGCGGCGGACCTCTCCGAGCGCGCCCTGTCGCTCGACGTCACCTCCAAGTCGCTCGGCCTGCCGGGCCTGCGGATCGGCTGGATCGTCTGCCGCGACCGGGAGTTGCGCGTCCGCCTGGAGCGCGCCAAGCACTACACCACCATCTGCAACTCCGCGCCCGGCGAGGTCCTCGCCCGGATCGCGGTCAAGGCCCGCGACACGATCCTGGCCCGCAACCGGGCGATCGTCGCGGCCAACCTGCCGCTCTTCGACGCGTTCTTCGCCCGCCACGCCGACCTCTTCGAGTGGCGCGCTCCGGACGGCGGCTGCGTCGCCTACCCGCGCTACCTCGGCGCGGACGGCGTCGAGGCGTTCTGCACCGGGCTGGTCGAGGAGGCGGGCGTCCTGCTGCTGCCGGCCTCCGTGTTCCGCTCGGAGCTGACCCCGGCGCCCGCCGACCGGTTCCGGATCGGCGTCGGCCGCCGCGACCCGGCGCCCGCGCTGGAGGCCTTCGACGCCTGGCTGGCGGGCCGCCACCGCTGAGCCGCCGGGCCGCCGGGGCCGGGTCGCGGCGGGGCAGGGTCATGGCGGGAGGGGGCGGGCGGGGTGGCCGGGGCGGTGCCGGCCACCGGTTGCGGACCCGGTGGCCGGCCGGGGCCGGTGCGCGCGAGGCACCGGCCCGTCAGTTCCCCGTCATCGGACGGGGTGTCAGAACGGGCCGGTACAGGTGGTCACCTGCTGCGCCGCCTCCAGGGCGGGGCCGGCGGTGGCGCAGACCATCATGAGGTCCGTGGTGACGACGCGGGGCGTCACGGCCCGGGCGGAGCCCCGGGTGACGGTGGTCGCGGAGGCGGCCGTCAGCCACGGGCTGCCCCAGGCGCGCTGGGTGCGCACCTCGACCTTGACGACCGTCAACTGGCTGGCGTCGGCAGAGACCTGGGCCATGCCGACGACGCCGCCCGCGCCGTCCCGCTGCTGCCAGACGCAGGGCTGGTTCAGCACCGTCGCGCACGCGGCGGCACCGGTCTCGGGCGTGGGGGCCGCGGCTGCGGCCGGAAGTATCGTGGCCGCCGTGATCCCTGCTGCCGTCACCATCAGGGCTGCGATCCGAGCGCGCATGATGTCAACCTCCTTGGAATGGAAGGGAATCTCACTCTGTGGGATGAGTCTTGCACAAATCCGTGACATGCCCTATGTGTGCTGCATCACACTCATGGTGACCGTTCAACTACCCGCTGCGATCGCGCCAGTGACGTCGCGGTTACCGTCAGGTGTCGGCCGTCCGGCGCCCCGGTACGGACGGCCCCGGTCCCGGTGGTCCGGCGCCCCCCGGCAACTCGCCCGCCACGACGCGCCGTTCACTCGTCCGGGTGGCCTGGCGCCGACGGGTGGTTCGGACGGCTACGATCGGGCCGACCCACGGAGGTGACCTGGATGACCACGGTCATCGTGCAGTTGCCCGATCCCCGTCCGACCGCCCCGTCCGAGCGCCGCTTCGCCCGGCTGCCGAGGCCGCCGCGCGGCGCCCCGCCCGGCCGTCCGGCCCTGCTGCACCTCGGGCCTGGCGACACGGCCGCGTTCGGGCGCGGCGAACCCGGCCGCCCGCCCGCCGTGCCGATCCCCGACCCGGGCGTGTCGCGCCGCGCCGGCGAGATCACCGCCGCCGAGGACTACTGGCGGCTCTCCAACTTCAGCGCCACCGCCACCTACGTCGTCGAGAACCTCGAAGGCGCCGGCGAACACGTCAAGGTCGCGCCCGGACGGCTCGGCGCGCCCGTCCCGTTCGAGATCTCCCGGATCCTGCTGCCTGCCCACGGCGAACCGGTGGCGTTCAAGGTCTTCGCCCCCCAGCACGCCTACCTGGACGCCGGGTCGGCCGAGTCGGACGGCGAGTGCACGGTCAGCCCGTTCGCCCTGGACCCGACCGCCAAGTACTTCCTCGTGCTGCTGGCGCTCTGCGAGCCGAGGCTGCGCTCGCCCTCCGCGGCCGCCGTCCCCGGCGCGACCGAGGTGGTGGCGCGGCTGCGCGAGCTGCCCGCCTGCCGGGACCTCAGCCGCTCGGCGGTCAACTACCACATCGACTACCTGGTCGGCAGCAAACTCCGGCTGCGCGACCCGGTGGAACCGGCCGATCCGGGCGGCAAACGGGAGGAACTCGTGGCGCTGGCCCTGCGGTTCGACCTCGTGCGGGAGGAGCACCTGGTGCTGCTCCCGCCCCGGCGCGGCGGGTGATCCGAGGGTGGCAGCGCGCGCGGCGCGGCCGCACCCGGCCGGACCACCGGACGGCGGACCCGCCTTCGAGGTGCCGCCCGGCTACCCGGTCGCGGGCTACCGGGTGGGTGAGCGGATCGGGGCCGGCGGCTGGGGCACCGTCCATGCCGCCCGCCGCGACCCGGACGCGGTTCCCGTCGCCGGCCCCGATGCGATGGCTGCCGGAGCCCCCGACGAGGTGGCCGTCAAGTTCCTCCACCCCGGCCGGCTCAGCCCCGGCCAGCGCGACACCATGCTCCAGCTCGCCCGCAGCGAGATGCGCTTCAGCCGGCGCGCCGACCACCCCCACCTGATCCGCACCCTCGCCGCGGTCACCCTCGCCGACCCCGCCCACCCGGCCCTGGACGGCGCGCTCGCCCTGGTGATGGAGCGCGCCGAGCGCAGCCTCCAGGACGTCCTGGCCGCCACTCGGCCGCCGCACCCCGTCCCGGACGCCGGCCGGCTCCTCGCCGAGGTCGCCGCCGGGCTGCGCCACATGCACACCGCCGGCTGGGTGCACGGCGACCTCAAGCCCGCCAACGTCCTGCTGATGCCCGACGGCACCGCCAAGCTCGCCGACTTCGGCCTGACCGCCGAACTGGACGGCACCCACGCCTACGCCCCGCCGCTCGGCTCGCCCGACCATGTGCCGCCCGAGTGGTGGTCCCAGCGGACCGGCACCCACGGCGTGGCGCTGCGCCCGAGCGCCGACCTGTGGGCCTTCGGCGTCCTCGCCCACCAGCTGCTCACCGGCGGCCTGCACCCGTTCCTCGGCGCCACCGCCCGGGCCCGCTCGCTCGCCGCCCTGGCGTACGCGCGCGGCAGCGCACCGCTGCGCCTGGACGCCACCCTGCCCGGGCGGTGGCGGCCGCTGGTCACCGCCTGTCTGGCGGCCGACCGGCGGCGGCGGGCGGAGGTGGACCTGGCGGCGCTGCTCGCGGACGCGCTCGGTGACGACGCGTCCGTCCCGGGGCCGTCG
>NZ_JBHYUU010000230.1:0-10914 GCF_042749955.1 Kitasatospora sp. NPDC059462
CGGCACCCTACGCCGACCCCCCCACCCCCGGGGCGTCGGCGTCGCGGCACGTCGGGGAGCGGCGCTGCGGGGAGCGGCGCGGCGGGGAGCGGCGCGTCAGACCGGCGCGCCGACCTTCTCGACCGGGCCGAAGTCGCGGAAGGTGCCGTGGGTGCGCATCGGGACGCCCCGCAGCTCGGTCCTCCGGTCGTAGCGGACGGTGCGGCCCTGGGCGTCGATCCACTGGTCGAGCTGGAAGGTCACCACGCCCTTGCCCTTGAAGAGCTTGTACTGCTCCGGCTCCACGGCCTTCATCCGCTCGATGTCGAGCGTGCCGGAGAGGTGGAAGCACGGCGTGCCGTCGCAGTCCTCCATCCCCTTGCGGGCGGACGGGCCGACGCCCAGCAACGCCTTGGCGTAGCCGTGGTAGTCCGGGATCCGGTCGCCGAGCGGGGAGGTGCGCCAGCTGCCGCCGCTCTTGATGTAGGTGGTGCCGTCGTCGGTCACGACGACGGTCGGGCCGTCGTCACCGGTGCCGCCGAGCAGGTCGCTGCCGCCCGCGCTCATGGACTCGGTGAGCCGGCCGGAGCGGACGGGCGCGTTGAGGTTCACCCGGGCCTTGGTGACGGCGCTGAGCGGGCCGCCCTCGGTCGTGAAGTCCTGGGTGGCCGCGTACGGCGCCTTCTCGGCGAGTGCGAGCGCCTTCTCCGGGTCGATCGCCCCTCCCGCCGTCGTGGCGACGGCGGTGGCGGTGGCGGTCGCGGTGGGCGTGACGGTCGGCGTCGGGGTGGGCGTGGCGGTCGGCGTCGGCGTGGCCGTCGGGGTCGGTGCCGCCTCGGGCGTACTCGTGGCCGTCGCGGACACGGACGGGGGCGCGGCCGGCGCCGTGTCGTCGTCGCAGCCCACCAGGGCGGCGAGACAGGCCGCCGTGGCGGCGACGGCGAGCACGGTGGAGCGACGCATCATCAGGAAACCCCCGGTCGAACAGAGAGACGGGGCGCATCCTGACACACCGCCCGGTCCGTGGTCGAACCGTTTCCCCGCCCGGCCGCTCACCCCCGGTGGGCGGACCACCGCGACTCCCGCGTCCGCACACGAATCGTTCCACCCGCCCCCGGCGCAGGAAGTCGGGCCCGCCGACTTCCTGCGCACCGGGCCGGGCCCTACGCCCCTGCGGCCACCGGCTCCTCGTCCGCGACCTCCAGGCCGTAGGCGACGACCGCCTGCCGCAGGCCGCCCGGGTAGCCGGCGAGCGCCGGGGTGAAGTCCCAGTTCCCGGCGTCGTCGCGGTCGAAGCGGCCGAGGCGCATCGCGATGTTGGACTCCGCGCCGTCCGCCAGGTGTACGATCGCGGCGTCCTGGTCGGCGCCCGCCTCCAGGATCAGCGCCGGTCCGGCGAACCCGGCCATGGTGGCCCCGGGGTGGTTCTCGGTGTCGGCGGCGGCGATGACGACCAGCCGGTCCGCCTCGGCGGGCAGCGCCTCGAAGTCGACCATCAGACAGGCGTTGGCGTCCTCGTAGCCGGTCACCAGCCGGACCGAACCGTCGGGCGTGGAGGCGTTGTTGTAGAAGACCAGGTGGTCGTCGGAGAGCGCGCGGTTGCCCTGGCAGACCAGGGCCGCGATGTCGTACTCCTCCTCCCCGGTCCAGTGCAGCAACAGCCGGGACGGTTCGGCGGCCACCTCGATCTCCGGCTGCCCGGCGCCGGCGTCCGCGGCCTCGGCCTCGACCTCGGCGTAGGCCGGCGCGAAGACCTCGTGGAAGCCGTGGTGCTTCAGCAGGCCCACCAGCTCGGCGCCGTTGATCAGCGTGATCGGCTTGCCCGACACGAACTGGTGCGAGCTGGGCCCGAACTTGCTGGTGGTGACCAGTACCGCCTTCGTGGCGGCACCGTCGTGCTGCAGCGTGCCGAAGAGGTCCCGGACGGCCGACGGCGTCACCGTGTCCCGGTACCGCTTGACCTGCACGATCACGTTCCCGCCCCGGAACGGGTCGGTGTCGATGCCGCGGACGTCCACCCCGCCGTCCTTCGACCGGGCCGTGAGCTCGACCTTCATGCCCATCGACTCCATCAGCCGGGCGATCAGACCCTCGAACTCGATCGGGTCCATCTGCAGCAGCAACTGGAGTTCGCGCACCCGCCGCGACATCCGGCCGCGGTTCGCGTTGGTGTCGTCACGCAGGTGCCGGAACAGCATGCGCTGGGCGCGGCGCTCGTTGGTGTCGGGGTTGCTGAGGCGGTGGAGCTTGCGGCTCCGGGACATAGGTACTCCCTCGAACGCGCCGGCACGACGGATCGTCAGGCACGTGTCAGAAAAGGCGACTTCAGGACGGCTTGAGTGTGTCCCCCGCTGGGTGAGTGAGTAGGTTACCGCCGCACCTGAGCTTTCGGCATGACGACGAACAACAGTGACCTACTCTTGACCGCCGGCCGCCCGGGACGCCTGACGCACCGCGCCTACGCTGTCGGCATGGCGACGAACAGCAGCGACCTCCTCCTCATGACGACGACCCATGACAACGAGGCGAGGGCCCGCGCCCTGGCCGCCGCCGTGGTCCGGGCCCGGCTCGCGGCCTGCGCGCAGGTGTCCCGGATCCAGTCGGTGTACTGGTGGGAGGGCGAGGTCCGGGACACGGCCGAGTGGCGGATCGACTTCAAGACCCGCGCCGAACTGGCCGACGCCCTCACCGACTTCGTGAACGACAACCACGACTACGACACCCCCGAGCTCATCGCCGTCCCGGTGGTCGCGGGCAGCCCCGGCTACCTGGAGTGGGTGCGGGCGGAGACCGCCCCAGGCCGGTGAGGGCGCCGGAGGACGGCCCGCCGCCCGGTGCTCGGGGCGGCGGGCCGGCGGGGTTCCCCGGTCAGAACCAGTGCAGGTTGAACGGGGGGCGGTCGGTGCGGAAGAGGGCGTCGGCCCGGGCGGCCGCCTCCGGGTGGTGGGCGTGGACGCGGCCGGCGCGGACCAGCGTGCCGGGGGTGGTGCCGCCGAGGTAGACCGAACCGAGGTCGCTCGCGTCCAGCGACAGGTCCGGCTCGCGGTCGGTGGGGACGCACTCGGCCCTGCCGTCGCGGACGGTGAGCAGGTAGCGGCCGTGTTCGCCGAGGAACGGGTCGTCGACGTCGAGCACGAGCTCGCCGTCCGCGAACCAGCCGCGGGCGGTCAGGGCGCGCGGGACGTCCAGCAGCCGCACCCAGAGCCAGTCCGTCTCACCGCTCACCTCGGCCGCCCGGAAGTCCTCCAGCTGCCAGGGCAGCGGGTGTCCGGTGGGGAGGTGCTTGAACACGATGTGGGTCATCAGGTCGTGCCGGAGCACGTAGCGGGCCAGGGCCGTGAACGCGGTGTCGTCGAGGGCGACGGTCTCGTCCACCGTCAGGGTGACCGCCTTGGTCACCGGGTCGACGTCGCCCCGCGAGTAGCTCGCGTAGCCGTCCGGCACGCCGTCGGCGTCGCGGTGGACGACGACGTAGCGCGGCGCCGGGGCGATCGGCGGCTGCCCCGCCCGCAGCGCCCACCAGCGGTGCGGCCGCGACAGCGCGCCGGGCTGGGTCCGCCGGTACCGGTCGTAGACCTCCTCCATGAGGTCGACGCACTCGGCCCGCCGCAGCACCTCGACGGTGCCGCCGTCCGCGCCGCCCGCCCTCGGGGCGGCCAGGGCCGCGCGGTGGCGCGGCACCGTCAGCCGCCGGGTGTACGTCGCCGGGCCGTAGCCGAACCGGCGGTAGATCACGGCCTCCGCGGCGAGCAGCACCGAGAGGAACTCCCCGCGCCCGCGCAGTTCGGCGAGCTGGTGGCGCATCATCGCGGTGAGCACGCCCTGGCGCCGGTGCGTGGGCAGCACGCCGACGGCGGTCACCCCGGCGGCCGGGACGACGACCTCCCCGGGCAGGGTCAGCTCCAGGGAGTACGCGCCGGCCGTGCCGATCGGCCGCCCGTCGTCCGCCACCGCCAGCACGCCCCGGTCCAGCTCCAGGGCCGACCACCAGGCCCCTCCCCCGTCCTCGGCCGGCGGCTCCGGGAGGAGCCCGAACGGGACGAGGAGGGTGTCGACGAAGACGTCGCGGTCCTGCTCGGTGGTGGAACGAATCTCCATGGGTACTGCTGCCTCCCCGCTTCACCGGCACCACGCGCGTGGTGTCCGGCCACAGTGCAACGCCAGGCGGCGGGCGGGTCAAGCGAATTTGGTCCTCCCCGTCGGATCACGCGTGGCGCAGCGCGGGGCGGGCCGGGAGTCCGAGGAGGGCGCCGAGGGCGAGGCCGAGGAGGGAGTCCAGCGCGTCCTGGGCGTCGCAGGCGCGGCCGAGCGCGGGGACGGCGTACTGGGCGGCCTCCAGGACGAAGGGGAGGGCCGCGGCGGCGACGAGCACCGCCGCCGCCCGGCGGCGGGAGCCGGTCAGGGCGGCGGCCAGGCCGATCGGGGCGAACACCAGGACGGCGAGGTCGGCCTGCCGGGAGGAGAACCACTCCCCCGGCGGGCGCAGCCGCACGCCGTCCAGCGTGCAGTGGTGGACCACGCCCGCCCAGGAGAGGTCCTGCCAGAACGGGCGCGGGTGCTCGGGGAGCAGGGTGAGCGTGGCCACCCCGCCGAGCGCGAGCAGCAGGACGAAGCCGACCGCCCAGTGCGTGCGCAGCAGCCGCCCCACCGGGCGGTTCAGCAGCGCCGCCGGGACGAGGGAGGCGAGCAGCCCGGGCCAGAACATCGGCAGCCCGTTCAACACGGTTTTGATCACGCCCGCACGGACGCCGCCGGCGCCCGCGCGGTTCTCCCCGGGGCGGTGTTCGTCTCCGACCGAGCCTTGGGGCGGCGGCTGTTAGAGTCGTCCGGCGTTCCGACCGAGGGGGTCAGCCGATGAAGAAGCGTCTGGTGCTCACCGTGTTCGCCGGTGTGGTGGCCACCCTGCTGATCGGCTTCCTCGACCCGGCGCCCGTCCGTCCCTCGCCGTCCGTCGCGCGGCCCGCCCACGCGCCGTCCGTGATGCCGACGGCGTCGGGGGTCGAGGACAAGGCCCCCGCCTTCGTCCGCTGGGTGGAGCAGCACGGCACCGAGGAGCAGCGGGCGGCCGTGCTGGGCCACGTCACCAGGCTCGACCAGGCCGTACCGCAGGACGACCACGTCAACACCTACCTGGCCACCGACCACCCGACGGCGGTGGACGCCCGGACCCGCGCGATCGTCGACGCCTACCTGGCCTGGGCCGGGCCGTTCGACCCGACCCGGATGCTCGTCCTCTACGACGCGAGCGGCGCGGTGATGGGCGCGGTGCGCCCCGACGACCGGCGCTGAGCCTCAAGCCCCGCCCCGGGCCGGCGCCATGACGTCGCGCACCCCGCGCGACATCCGCTCGGTGATCGCCGCGACCAGGGCGCGCGGGCGGCGCGGGGCGAGGTGGGCGGCGATCCGGTTGGCCAGGCCCGGCACGAGGTAGGCGCGGTCGGCGTCCAGGGCCCGCAGCGCCGCCCGGACGACCGGTTCCGGGGTGGTGAACCTCCCCACGACGGCGGCCTTCCGGGTGCCGATGACGTCGAAGAAGCCGGTCTCCACCGGGCCGGGGCAGAGGGCCAGGACGCGGATGCCGCGCCGTCGGTACTCCTGGCGCAGCGCGAGGCTGAAGTTGAGCACGAAGGCCTTCGACGAGCCGTAGACGGCGAAGTACGGGGTGGGCTGGAAGCCCGCGGTGGAGCCCACGTTGACCACCGCGCCCCTGCCGCGCGCCAGCATGCCGGGCAGCAGTTCGTGGGTGAGGTCGGCCAGCGCGACGACGTTGACCATCAGCTGGTCGTGGTCGCGCCGCGGGTCGATCGTCTCGAACGGGCCGCAGGTGCCGAAGCCGGCGTTGTTGACCAGGAGGTCCACGCCCAGGCCGCGGTCGGCGAGTTCGGCGCCGATCCGGCGGGCGGCGTCGGGGGCGGCGAGGTCCTGGACGAGGACGTGTGCGGTGATGCCGTGGGACTCGCCGAGGCGTCCGGCGAGGTCGTGCAGCCGGTCGGCGGAGCGGGCGACCAGGACGAGGTCGTGGCCGCGGGCGGCGAGTTGGCGGGCGAACTCGGCGCCGAGGCCGGAGGACGCGCCGGTGATCAGAGCAGTGGTGGCAGTGCGCACGGTGGTGCTCCTTGTCTCATCAACTGTGACAGGAGAGTATCGGATAACCGAAAATGTGCAACACTCGTGTTTCAGTTAGTGTCCGAGCCGTCCCCCCGCTGTACCGTTCCCGGGTACGACCGAGCTGGAGGCACCACCCATGACCCGCACGCCGCCCGCCCGCCCGCTGCGCGCCGACGCCGAACGCAGCGTCCGCGCGATCCTCGCGGCGGCGGAACGCGTCCTCGCCGAGAGCCCGGGCGCGTCCATGGAGCAGATCGCGGAGGCGGCCGGGGTCACCCGGACCACCGTCCACCGTCGGTTCGCCAACCGGCAGGCGCTGGTCGACGCGCTCGCCACCGAGGCCGCGGCCAAGCTCGCCGAGGCCATCGAGGACGGCCGCCCCGGAACCGCCCCGCCGCTGGTGGCGCTGCACCGGGCGACCGCCAACGTGCTGCGGGTGAAGGCCGCCTGGGGCTTCGCGCTCGGGCCGGCGGTCGCCCAGAGCGCGCAGGCCGCGCGGACCCACGACGAGATCGCCCGCCGCTGCCTCGGACTGCTCGCCCGGATCCGCGACGAGGGGGTCATCGCCGCGGACGCGGACCTGGAATGGGTGCGCCGCGTCTTCTACGCCCTCATCGGCGAGGTCATGCACGGCGGCCCGCACGGCACCCACGGCGCACCGGCGGACGGCGCCGATCCGGAGGCGCTGGCGGCCCGGATCGTCGACACCTTGCTGCACGGCGTGGGCCCGCGCACCACGCGCTGACACGCCGGACGCCGCGCCCGGCCGCGCGCTCGCACGGTCGGCCGCACCCCTCCTACGACGGCCTGGGCAGCACCGTCCCCACCCCCGTAGATCTCATGACAATCGGTCATTTCCCTCGATCGAGGGAACTCGCGCCCGTGTCCCCACTTTTCCGGTCCGATGGGGCAGCATCAGCACGTCCGCGCCCGAACAACCTCCGTCCGGGCGGCAGAACCGGCCCTGGGACCAGCCCGTGACTACCTCCGCCCCCGTGTGGGACTGCCCCTTCAACCACACCGACGGCCTGGAGTTCGACCCTCTGCTCAAGCGCCTGCTGACCGAGGAGCCGATCGCCAGGATCCGTCTGCCGCACGGCGAGGGCGAGGCCTGGCTCGCCACCCGCTACGAGGACGTGCGCGTGGTCACCACCGACCGCCGGTTCAGCCGCGCCGCCGGCATCGGCCGCGACCTGCCCCGGATGACGCCCGCCCCGATCGCCCAGGTCGAGTCGATCAACCTGATGGACCCGCCGGCCCACAACCGGCTCCGCCGGCTGGTGGCCCAGGGCTTCACCAACCGCCAGGTGGAGCGGATGCGCGCGCACACCCAGGGCGTCGTCGACGGCTACTTCGACGAGATGGCGGAGCACGGCGCACCCGCCGACCTCGTCCGCTTCCTGTCCGCCCGGCTCCCGCTCACCACCATCTGCGAGCTGCTCGACATCCCGGCCGGGGACCGCGCCGAACTCCGCGGCCACGCCGTCGCGATGATGTCCATGGGCCCGGACAGCGGCGCGGGCCAGGTCGACGCCAAGGCCGCGTTGCGCGCCTACTTCGCCGAACTCACCGCCGCCCGCCGCCGCTCGCCCGGCGAGGACCTCATCAGCGCGCTCGCCACCGCCCGGGACGGCGCCGAGCTGCTGGACGACGACGAACTCGCCGTGATGGCCATGGTCCTGCTGGTCACCGGCCACGACACCAGCACCTACCAGCTCTCCAACATCACCTACACCCTGCTCACCCACCCCGAGCAGCTCGCCAAGCTGCGCGCCCAGCCGGACCTGCTGCCGCAGGCCCTGGAGGAACTGCTGCGCTTCATCCCGTTCCGCCAGGGCGTGGGCATCGCCCGGGTCGCCACCGAGGACGTCGAGCTCGGCGGCGTGCTGATCAGGGCCGGCGAGCCGGTGCACGTCTCCTACCTGGCCGCCAACCGCGACCCGGCGGTGTACGAGTGCCCCGACGAGCTCGACCTCGACCGCGGCGCGCCCACCCACATGACCTTCGGCTACGGCACCCACCACTGCCTCGGCTCCCACCTGGCCCGGATGGAGCTCCAGGTGGCGATCGGCACCCTGCTGAACCGGTTCCCCGGGCTGCGCCTCGCCGTCCCGCCCGCCGAACTGGACTGGCAGACCGGCTCGATCTGGCGCTACCCGCAGACCCTGCCGGTCGCCTGGTGACCACCTCCCGGTGACCACGCCGCGGTGACCCCCACCGCCCCCAGCCGCCTCCGCACCCCCAGGCCCGCCCGACCGGAGATCCACCCATGGCCACACTCTGCAGACCCGCCATCGCCGTGCCCGAGCACGTCATCACGCTCGACGAGACCCTCGACCTGGCCCGCACCCTGCACGCCGACCACCCGCAGCTCGGCCTCGCGCTGCGGCTGATCGAGAACACCGGCGTGCGCACCAGACACCTGGTCCAGCCCATCGAGGAGACCCTGCAGCACCCGGGTTTCACCGTCCGCAACGCCGTCTACGAACGCGAGGCCAAGCGCCGCGTCCCCGAGGTGGTCGAGCGCGCCCTCGACCACGCCGAACTCGGCGCCCGGGACATCGACCTCATCCTCTACGTGTCCTGCACCGGCTTCATGATGCCCTCGCTGACCGCGTGGCTGATCAACGCCATGGGGTTCCGCTCCGACACCCGGCAGCTGCCGATCGCCCAGCTCGGCTGCGCGGCCGGCGGCGCCGCCGTCAACCGGGCGCACGACTTCTGCCGCGCCTACCCGGGCGCCAACGTGCTGATCGTCGCCTGCGAGTTCTGCTCGCTCTGCTACCAGCCCACCGACATCGGCGTCGGCTCGCTGCTCTCCAACGGCCTGTTCGGCGACGCGGTCGCCGCCGTCGTGCTGCGCGGCCGCGGCGGCACCGGGGTCCACCTGGAGCGCAACGGCTCGCACCTCGTGCCGGACACCGAGAACTGGATCTCCTACGGGGTCAAGGACACCGGCTTCCACTTCCAGCTCGACAAGCGCGTCCCGGGCACCATGGAGATGCTCGCCCCGGCGCTGCGCGCGCTGGCCGTCGAGCACGCCTGGAACGTCTCCGGCCTCGGCTTCTACATCGTGCACGCGGGCGGCCCGCGGATCCTCGACGACCTCTGCCACTTCCTCAACCTGGAGCCGGTCGCGTTCCGGTTCTCCCGGGCCACGCTCACCGAACGCGGCAACATCGCCAGCGCCGTGGTCTTCGACGCGCTGGCCCGGATGTTCGAGGAGGGCGGCGTCGAGGACGGCACCCAGGGACTGATCGCGGGCTTCGGCCCGGGCATCACCGCCGAGATCTCGCTGGGCAGTTGGGTCGGCAGGCCACTGGAGGCGGTGGTGCCGCGGCGCTCGCGCGCGCTCGACCCCGCGGAGCTGACGCTCACTCACCCGACCGCTCCCCTGCCGCGTCCGGCCGGGACTACGATCACCGAATGACCGATACCACGGATGCCACCGGTACCAGTGAGACCGGCGAGACCACCGGCGCCCTCGCCGGCACCGCGACACCGGACGGCGCCGGAGCCACGCCGATCCCCAGACAGCCCCGCCCCGCCGGGGCCGGGCGGGCCGCCGAGCTGGCCGCGCGCTTCCCCGCCCTGCACGCCCCGCAGTACTGGGCCTGGGGCCGCTACGACGCGCAGTTCTCCACCGTCCTGCCGCCGGACGAGCTGGTCACCAACATCCACCTGGTGGGCTTCACCGACGGCGGCCGGGTGGTGCTCTGCCGCGACGACCGCGACCACTGGTTCCTGCCCGGCGGGACCCGCGAGCACGGCGAGTCGGTGGACTCCTGCCTGGTCCGCGAGTTGCGCGAGGAGGCCGGCGCCCGGCTGCTCGGCGAGCCGGTCTGGCTGGGCGCGCACCGCTGCGTGACCGACGACCCGGTGCCCTACCGGCCGTGGCAGCCGCACCCCGAGAAGGCCTGGCTCTGGGGCTGGGCCGAGATCACGGTCGACTCCGTCCCGACCAACCCGGACGACGGCGAGCAGGTGGTCGAGGTCCGGGCGGCGGACCCGGCCGAGGCGCAGCACCTGCTGCTGGACGGCCACGACGCGTGGTGGGGCGAGCTGATCGCCCTGGCGGTGGAGCTCCGGTCGCGGCCGCACTGAGCCCCGGCCGCAGCCCCCGCCGCACCGGGCCCCGGCCCCCCGCTCCCGGGGGCGGAGGACCACCGGAATGGCGCAGCAGCGGGCCACGGTGTCCGAGGTCCGGTGATTGACTCGGAAGGACCCGGGTCCGTCCCGGGCCCGCACGGACGGGAGCCGTCATGGACAACTACCCGCTGCTCAACATCTTCTGGACGATGCTGGAGCTGTTCCTCTGGATCCTCTGGTTCTTCCTGCTCTTCAAGATCATCACGGACATCTTCCGCAGCCAGGACATGGGCGGCTGGGCCAAGGCCGGCTGGCTGATCCTGGTGATCCTGCTGCCGCTGATCGGTGTGCTGGTGTACGTGATCGCACGGGGCAGGAGCATGGGCGAACGCGACATCGCCCAGGCCCAGAAGGCCGACGCCGCGTTCAAGGCGTACATCCGCGACGCGGCCGGCAGCGCGCCCGGCGAGGGGGCGGCCGGGGAAGGGGCCGGGGCGCCCGGCCGGAGCCATGTCGACGACCTGGCCAAACTGGCCGATCTCAAGGCCGGCGGGGCGATCTCCGAGGAGGAGTACCAGAAGGCCAAGGACAGGCTGCTGGTGTGAGACCGGCGGGGGGGGGGGGGGGGCCCGGGGGGGGGCCCCCCCCCCCCCCCCCCCCCCCCCCCCCCCACCCCCCCCCCCCCCCCCCCCGCCGGGGCCCGCCCCCCCCCCCCCCCCCCCCCCCCGCCCCCGGCCG
>NZ_JBHYUU010000231.1:0-10837 GCF_042749955.1 Kitasatospora sp. NPDC059462
CCCTCGGACGAGCGAGGGGGCGCCGCCCGGGGCCGTGCGGGGCGGCCGGGCGTCGAGGCAGCGGCAGCATCCCGGCTCCCGGCACCCGCCCTGCCGCCGGGCCGGTCAGCGGCCGTTGCCGAAGGTGCCCCGGGGGCCGGCCGGTTCGGCGCAGGCCCGGCAGACCATGCGCGAGTAGACGGCCGCCGGGCCGCGGACCACCGCCTCGACGCCGCCGTCCGGGGACCGCGTCCCCGCCGCCCGTCCGCAGAGGTGGCACCTGCGCAGCGCCTGCGCCTTGGTGTAGCAGTCCCAGCAGACCAGCCGGTCCGCGGCCTCCGCCAGGACGACGGTCGGCTGCGGGGCCGCCAGGTGGCCGCAGTGGCGCAGGGTGCCGTCCCCCTCGGCGCGGAGCATCACCGCCCGGGTCTCCCGGAACCACGGCGCGGCCCGGTCCGGGGTGGTCCGCACCGGGGCCGGGCGCCCCGACGCGAGGAGCAGGCGCTCGGCGTGCTCACCGGCGGCGCGGATCTGGTCGATGACGGCGAGCTGGGAGGGGTCGTCGCTCATGGGCACGTCCTTGTGCGAACGATGGAAGGATGGGCGGGCAACGGTTCGTGGGAGGGGCGCTCGCGCTGCGGCACCGCTCCCGGTCTCCACTGTCCTACCCGTCTCCCGCCCCGCGCCTCCCCGGCAGCGGGGGTGTCGGCGCGCGCCCGGGGCGCACACTCCGGCCGCGCGCCGGTGGGGGCGCGCAGAGCGGGGGACCCCACCGTGGGCCACGACGAGCCGGGCCGTCGGAGGGAACCGCCGTGGGCGAGCCGGATGTGCGTGCAGCCCCCAGCCCGATGTCGAGCGTCACCGGGTCGACGCCGGCCCGCCACCTAGCGAGGTGGAACTGCCGGGGCGGCGGGCCTCAGCCGAGGGTGGCGGCCCGTTCGAGCACCTCGGCCGGGGCCTTGGCCACCGAGCCGGTGTCGAACGGGGGTTGCGGGTCGTACTCGGCGTAGAGCTGGATCGCCTGGGCGGTGGTCTCGTCGGTGAGCAGGGCGGAGAGCCGGACGGCCATGTCGATGCCGGACGAGACCCCGGCGGCGGTGATCAGCCGGTCGTGCCGGACCACCCGGTCGGCGGTGTAGACGGCGCCGTGGGACTCCAGTTCGGCGGTCGCCGACCAGTGCGTCGTCGCGGTCAGGCCCTTCAGCAGACCGGCCGCGCCGAGCACCACGGCACCGGTGCAGACCGAGGTGGTGAACCGGGTGCCGGCGTGGATCCGGCGCACCCAGTCGAGGAAGGCGGGATCCGCGAGCATCGGCCGGATGCCGCCGCCGCCCGGGATCAGCAGGACGTCACAGCGCTCCACCTCGGAGTACGCGGTCGGCACGTGCACCGGCAGCGCCCCGAACGTGTCCCGGACCAGGCCCGGTTCGCCGGTGACGAAGCGGACGGCGGCACCCGGCACGAGCGCGAGGATCTCGTAGGGGCCGATCGCGTCGAGCGGTTCGAAACCTTCGAAGAGCGGGATCACGATGTCCATGCGCCGCAGCATAGCCGCCACCCGCTCCGGGCGTCCCGCCCGTCAGCCGTCACGCCCGATGCTGCGGCCGCGCGGGGCGGGGCGGCACCGACGGCGCCCACCGGGCGGCGTTCCCCGCACGAGGCCGCGCCCCCCGGCGTCGGCGGCCCGGTCCGGGGAGCCCTCGCGACCGTCGGTCCTTGCCGTGTCGACGGGCGGCAGCACGATTTCCCCGGCGCGGCCGGCCGGTTGATCGCGCGCAGGGCCCCGATGTCGCCGCCGACCCGTACGCCCGCCGGAGCTGCCGCGCTGCGGTGGCTCGCCCTACCGCCTGCAGCCGAGGTGCCCTGGGCCGGTCGGTTCCCTTCTTCCGTCGATCGGGGCCGCCGCGCACGCCTGCGCCGTCGAGGGCGCCGGCTTTCGGGTGGAGTTGCTGGTCGGTTGACTGCTTGTACGAGCCTGCCTGTTGCCGATGTCGCTGCCATTGCCGGGTACGCCCGCCGGAGCCGTCGCTGCGGTGGCCCGCTCTCGGAGTTCCGCTCTGCCGCCCGCCGCCGAGGTGCCCTGGGCGAGGTGGTTCGGCCCGCTGTCGGTTCAGGCCGCGAGGGCGAGGCGGAGTGCCAGGGCGAGGACGACGGCGTTGCCGGCGAGGCCGGTGAGGAGGCGGGCGCGGGGGCCGGTGAGGGTGCGGCGCAGCAGGGCGCCGCCGCACGCGAGCAGCGTCTGCCAGCCGGCCGAGGCGGCGAACGCGGCGAGGGCGAAGACCAGTCCCGGCCCGAGCGGGCCCGGGCCGGTGCGGCCGCCCACCACCAGGGCGGTGAAGTAGACCACGGTGAGCGGGTTCAGCAGCGTCAGGCCGAGCAGGGTCGCGTAGGTGCGCCACGGCGAGGCCGCGATCGGTGGCGGTGCGCCGCCCTCCAGCCGGTGGGCGCGGACGGTCGCGCGCAGGCCGTGGACGGCGAGCAGCACGAGGACCCCGGCGGCCGCGATCTCCAGCACGCCCGCGGCCGGTGCGATCACCGGCGCGAGCGCCGCACCGCCGAGCACCGCCACCAGCGCGTAGAGGCCGTCGGCGGTGGCGACGCCCAGGGCGGCGGCCAGGCCCCGGCCGAGCGAGACGCGCGAGGCGAGGGTGACGACCAGCACGGAGATCGCGCCGACCGGCACGGCGACGCCATAGCCGGCGAGGAGCCCGGAGAGCAGGGCATCGGTCATGGCGGTGCGGTCCGTTCTGACGGGGCGGCACGGACGTCGGAGAGCCGGGAGCGTAGCCGCGAACGACGCGGCCGGCCACCGCATTTCCGCCGGTTTGACGCTGTCCGGCGAGTGCGGGATAAGTGGGATTCCGCCGAGGCGCGTCGGCGCGCATGCCGGGCGCGCACACCGGGCGCGAGGGGCGGGCGGTCTCGTGGGACAGGGGGAGAGCCGGATGAGGCAGGGACGGAGATGGTGGGTGGCGGGGCTGGTCGCGGTCCTGGCCTTCGCCGCCGTGTGGATCCTCGTGGGGGCGGTGGGGCCGCTCCGCGGGGTGCGCGACGCCGGGGCGCGGCTGACCCTGGGGGCGGCCGCGGGGGCCGTCGCGGGCGGACTGGCGGCGCTCCGGGGCAGGTCCCCCGCCGGGGGCGAGGGGCACCGGGAGGTCTCCCGGCAGGCCGTCGTGGGCAGCAGCGTGGGCGGCGATGTCGTCCAGATCACCGGGGCGCGGGGCAACGTCAGGATGACCGTCCGCAACGGACCGGCCGCCCCGCCCCCGCCCCTGCCCCCGTCCCCGCCTCCGGGCGCGGCGCCGGTGGCCACCCCGGCCGCACCGGCCGCCGCCGGGGGCCAGTTCGTCGAGCGTTCCGCGGTCGGGGGTTCGGTCGTGCAGATCGACGGCGTGACGGGTGATGTGGAGGTCGAGGCGTGATCGGCCGGAAGCGTTTGCGGCAGGGCGACCAGTGGGTGGCGGACTCGGTCGTCCACGGCTCGGTCTTCCTGGTCAAGGACGTCTCCGGGGACGTCGACATCACCGTCCACAACGAACGCCCGCTGTACAAGCTGGACGCCTTCCCGCTCGACCGCCGGGTGCTGTCGGTCGAGCGGGCCCGTCTGCAGCCCGCGCGGCTGCTCCACTCCCGCTTCGAGGTCGTGGACTTCACCGGCCGCCGGTCCGAGCTGGCCCGACTGGCGGCCTGGCGCGACAGCGGTGAGCCGGTGTCGGCGCTGCTGCTGCACGGGGTCGGCGGCCAGGGGAAGACGCGGCTCGCGACCGAGTTCGCCCGCAGGAGCCACGCGCTCGGCTGGCGGGTGCTCCAGGCCCGGCACGCGAGCGACCCGGCCGACGGGCCGCAGCGCGGTCCCGGCCGCCTGGACGGCGCGCCCGTCCCGGGCGGCACCGGAACGCTGCTGGTCGTCGACTACGCCGACCGCTGGCCTGCGGCCGACCTGCTGGAACTGTGCGCGGACGCGACCCGCCAACCGGACCGCACCAGAGTGCTGCTGGTCGCCCGGGCGGCCGGGGTGTGGTGGCAGACCCTGGCCGGCAACGACCTGGAGCGGATGGAGTTCGACACCGGCCGACTGGAGCTCGGCCCGCTGGCCGACGAGACCACCGGCACCACCGGACCTACCGGCACCACCGGGCCGGACCGCACCGACGGCAACACCCCCCTCGCGCTGTTCACGGCCGCGTGCACCCGCTTCGCCGAGGCCCTGCGCATCACCGGCCTCGACGACCTTCCGCCGCCCCGGTCCGTGGCCGAGGACGAGGGCTTCCGTGAGGCACTGGCCGTCCACATGGCGGCCCTGGCCTGGGTCGACGCGGTCCACCGGAGCCGGCGCGACGGGTCCGCGCTTCCCGAACTGGCCAGTCCCGCACAGGTCTCCGCCCATCTGCTGACCCGCGAAGGCGCCTACTGGCGCGACCTCCACCGGCACGGCCGGACCCGAGCCGACCAGATCGAGCTGGGCCGGGGCGTCTACGTCGCGGCCCTGATCGGGCGCCAGACCCACGACGACGCCCTGGAGGCGGTCGCCCGGGCGACCGCCGGCAGCGGCGCGCCGTTCCCGCCCGACCGGCTGCTCCGCGATCACGCCACCGCCTACCCCGACTCCTCCGAGACCCGTCCCGGCCCGGACGGCGGCGGCGCGACGACCTTCCTCGAACCGCTGTACCCCGACCGCCTGGCCGAGGACTTCCTCGCCCTCTCGGTCCCGGGTCAGCGCACGGTGCGCACCTACGAGCCCGACCCCCGGTTGACGCTCGTCCCGGCCCGGCTGCTCGGCACCGGCGATTCGGAGCAGGAGCGGCTCTGGACCCGGACCGCCCTGACCGTGCTGTCGGCCGCCGCCGCCCGCTGGCCCCATCTGACGGAGCAGCAGATCGCCCCGCTGCTGGGTGCCCGCCCGGTGCTGGCGGTGCGCGCGGGCGGCGCCGCGCTCGCCGCGCTCGCGGACCTGCCCGACCTGCCCCGGGAGGTGCTGGAAGCCGTCGAGGCCCGGCTGCCCGCCGGCCGTCACACCGACCTCGACTCCGGCTCCGCCGTGGTCGCCTTCCGGCTGGCCGTCCACCGCCTCACCGGTACCCAGGACCCCGTCGCGCACGCCGTGGTCCGGCAGGGTCTGGTCCTGCGGCTGACGAACGCGAGCATGGACGCCCAGGCGCTCACCGTCGCCCGGGACGCCCTGCCCGTCTGGCGGCTGCTCGCGGAGGCGGACCCGGACACCTACGAGCGGGGGCTCGCGGGAGCCCTGGTGTGCCTGGCGGGCCTGCTGCCCAGGGCGGGGGGCTCGGGCGAGGGCCTGTCGGCGGCCCGGGAGGGCGCCGGCCTCTTCCGGCGGTCGCTCGCGGCCGATCCCGGCGCCGCGGACCTCCGGGCCGCGCTGGCCGGGGGGTTGAGCGTCCTGGCGGACCGGCTCTCCGCGGCGCACCGGGTACCGGAGGCCCTGGCCGCCGCCCGGGAGGCGGTGGCGCTCCACCGGCCGCTCGGCGAGGCCGACCCGCGCGCCTACGGCGACGGCTTCGCCGCCGCGCTGGACGGCCTCGGCGTCGTGCTGTCGACGGTCGGCCGGTACCGGGAGGCGCTGGAGCCGGTCCGGGAGGCCGAGGCGATCCTGCGGGGGCTCGCCGAGGCCGACCCGGCGCGCTACGCCCCCAACCACGCCCGGGTGGCCGCCAGGCTCGGCTTCCTCCTGACGAGGACGGGGCGCAGCGAGGAGGCCGTGGCCCGGGCGCGCGGAGCCGTGGAGACCTACCGGCCGCTGGCCGGGGCGAACCCGGCGGTCTTCGAGTCCGATCTCAACGCGGCGCTGACCGACCTCATCGAGTCACTGTGGCAGGCGGGACAGCGCGAGGAGGCCCTGATCCGGGCGCGGGAGGCCGTGGACATCTCCCGGCGGCTCGCCGGGGCCGACCCCGCGACCCACACCCCGGCCCTGGCCGCCGATCTGCGCCGGCTCGGCTCCCTGCTCTCCCGCAGCGGCCGGCGCCACGAGGCCGTCGCGCTGCTGGAGGAGGCCGTGGCGCTCGGCCGCGGGCTCGTGGAGTCGGACCCCGACGCCCATGCGTCCGGGCTCGGCGCCGCGCTCGGCAGCCTGGGGGAGCTGCTGTGGTGGGTCGGCGAGCCGCAGGACGCGCTGGCCAGGACCCGGGAGGCGGTGGAGGTCCTCCGCCTTCTGGCGGGCCGGAACCCCGCCGTGTACCGGCCGGCTCTGGCCAACGGCCTCAACAGTCTCGGCATCGCCCTGTGGCGGGCGGACCTGCCCCGGCCGGCGGTGGACGCGGCCCAGGAGTCCGCGGACCTCTACCGGGAGCTGGCGCTGGAGGACTTCGCCGCCCACGGGCCCGGGCTCGCGATGGCGCTGAACAACCTGTCGGCGCGGCTGCCGGAGGTGGGCCGGTTCGAGCGGGCGCTCGACCTGGCCCGGGAGTCCGTCGACCTCCGCAGCCGGCTGGTGACGGCCAACGCGGCCGCCCACGCACCCGGTTACGCGATGTCCCTGGCGACCCTCGCCTCCCTGCTCGGGGCGATGGGGCGGCCCGGGGACGCCGTGGCCCCGGCCTGGCGCAGCGTCGCCGTGCGCAAGGACCTGGCCGGCACCGAGCCGGCGGCCCACCGGCCCGGCTACGGGCGCTCCCTCGGCGTCCTCGCCGGCGTCCTGCTGGCGGCGGACCGGCCGCGGGAGGCGGTCGTTGCGGCCCGCGAAGCCGTCGCGGTCCACCGCGCGCCGGGTGCGGGCGACTCCTCCACCCGCCGGCCGGACGACCTGGGCCTGGCGCTGGGCATCCTGGTGTCCGCCCTGATCGACGCCGGAAGGGCGGCTTCACCGGATGCCCTGGACGCGGCGCTGGAGGGCGTGCGGATCTTCGAGCGGCTGGCCCACGGCGAGCCGCAGGAGTACGGCGGGAAGCTGCGGGCCGCCCGGTCGCTGCTGACGCGCGTGCGGGACCCGCGCGGCTGAGGAGCGCGGGCGTCCGCACCCGGGGAGGCCCGGCGCTCAGCGGCCGCCGGTCGCCGTCAGGACGGCGGGCGTCGGGCCGTCCGGGCGGACGGTGATGCCGTAGGCGGCGCCCGGCGGGGTGCTCAGGAAGCGCACCTCGTGGGCGGGGAGCAGGAGTTCGAGCAGGGCGCCGGACTCGCGCAGGGCGAACTGGGTGCCCAGGCAGGCGCGGGCGCCCAGGCCGAAGGGGAAGTAGGCGCCGAGGTGGGCGGGGCGGGTGCCGCCGCCGGTGAAGCGGGTCGGGTCGAAGCGCTCCGGGTCGGGCCACAGCGCCGGGTCGCGGTGGGTGAGGTAGGGGCAGACCAGCAGGTCGGTGCCGGCCTCGATGCGGTGACCGGCGAGGGTGTCGTCGGCGAGCGCGTGCCGGGGGAGGATCCACGCCGAGGGGTAGAGCCGCAGGGTCTCGCCGACCAGCGCCTGCACCGCCTCGCGCCGTTCGGGCGAGCCCTCGGGCCCGGCCGCGAGGGCCCGGGCGCGGGCCTCGGGGTGGGCGTCGAGGAGCAGGTGCAGCCAGGTGAGGGTGGTGGCGGTGGTCTCGTGACCGGCGACCAGCAGGGTGACGAGCTCGTCGCGGATCAGCCGGTCGGTGTACTCGGGGTGCTCCTCGGCGGCGTCGAGCAGGTCGCGCAGCACCCCGGGGCCGTCCGGGCCGTCCTCGCGGCGGCGGGCGGCGTCGATGGCGGCGTGGGCGACGGCGTCGATCCGGGCGAGGTCGCCGGCGAGGGCGTCGCGGGCGTGGTCGCCGTCGGGCAGCTGGGGGAGGGCGGCGACGACGGCGGTGATGCGGTCGAGTTCGCGCTCGGTGGCGGCGTCGAGCGGGTGGCCGGTGAGCGCGCGCCAGATGGTGTCCAGGGCGAAGTGGCGCATCTCCTCGCCGATGTCCACGCGCTCCCCGGTGCGGGCGTACCCGGCCCAGCGGTCGGCGGTGCGACGGGCCGCGGCGGCGATCCGCTGCTCGTAGCGGCGCATCCCGGGGCCGGTGAACTGGGCCTGGAGCGTGCGCCGCTGGCGCTTCCAGGCGTCGCCGGTCGCGGAGAGCACGCCGTCCCCGGCGATCGCCCGGGCGCGGTGCGAGCGCTTGACGTAGCGCTCGGGGTGCCGGCCGAGGACGTGCTGGACGGCCTCCGGGTCGGTGACCAGGACGGTGGGCCGCGGGCCGATCCGGAACGCGGCGACGCCGCCGAGCCGCTGCCGGGTGCGGGCCAGCAGCTCGATCAGCTCGGCCTCCTCGGTGCGCCACTCCTCGACCGCCTCGGGCGGCAGTTCGGGCACGGGCCCTGCGGACGGGGAGCCGGGGTTCGTGGTGGCGGTCACACCGCCGACTCTACGGCAGGGGCCGTTCGTTCCGCCGTGCCTTAGGGTCACCCGGACACGTCCCCCCGAGTCCCGGAGCGTCCGCAGTGCCCACCCGCCGTCAGAAACTCCTCGTCCGGTTCGTGCCCCTGGCGGCCGCGGCCCTGGTGGCCTCCCTGGCCGCCGCGGGCCTCGGGGTGCTCGTCCTGCGGGACGGCGATCGCTGCGGCAGTGGCCAGGAGGCCAGGCTCGCCGGCCTCGCCGGGCTGGAGGAGCTGCGCCTGGCGCCCGCGGGGGTCAGGCCGGACGGTGAGGCCGTCTCCACCGAGTGCGTCGACGGCGACGGCGAGAACCTGCTGGTCGCGGCCGTCGGCTACGACCACCCCGGCAGCCCGGTCCGGGTCCAGGAGTACTACGCGGCCGAACTGACCGCCCGCGGCTGGACGCCCGGGCGTGCCACCCGGATCGGCGAGGCCTGCTACACCCGGCACACCGCCGCGGGCCCCACCGTGCTCCGGGTCGGTCCGCCGGACGCCCGCGCGGCCGGGGACCACTACGCGCTGGTCGCCGGGGCCGCGATCGAGGGCGAGGCCGACTGCTCCTGGTGAGCCCGCCGCCGGAAAAGGCGGCGGTGCCGCGGTCCGTCCCCCTCGACGAACCGCGGCACCGCCCTTATCCCGTCCCGGAGACGATCCGGTCCGCTCAGATCGCCTGCCAGAGGGCCGGGACGATGTTGGGCTCCCAGCCCACCTGGGCCGTGTGGCCCTGGAGGCACCGGTAGCTGACGCCGTTCCAGGTGACGACGTCGCCCGCCTGGTACGTGGTGCCCGGGGTCCAGCTGCCGCCACCGGGGCCCGGGTCGGAGGTGACCACCAGCGAGTAGCTGCTGGTGTGGGAGACCGAGCCGGTGCCGGTCACGGTCAGGTTGTACGTCCCCGTCGGGACCGACGAGCCGACCGCGATGCTGAGCGTCGCGGAGCCGCCGGACTGCACCGAGGACGGGCTGACCGTGGCGGTCACCCCGGCCGGCGCGCCGGACACGGCGAGGTTCACCGTCTGGGCGGAGCCGGAGGTGGTCTGGGTGCTCACCGTGGCGGTGGTGGACTCACCCGGCTTGACCGAGCCGGTGGCCGGGTTGACGCCGACCGAGAAGTCGTTGCCCGGGTTGGGGCCGCCGCCGACCGAGGTCTTCCACAGGGTGTAGGCGACGCCGTCGGCGCTGCGGTCGAGCACGGTGGCGTTGATGTTGCTGGTGGTGTCGCACGACGAGTGGTAGCAGGAGTCGTACGCGCGGCCCGCCGTGCCGCCCCACTTCGCGGCCTGGGCGTTGGTCTTGGTGGCGCTGGCGCCCGCCGCGTAGCCCGAGGTCGGGATGCCGGCCGACTGGAACGAGGCGTCGTCCGAGCGGCCCTGGCCCTCGACGTTCTCCTCCGGCTGGAGGTTCAGCGAGTCCCAGTAGGCCTTCATCGGCGCCGAGGTGGTGGAGTTGACGTTGTTGATGAAGTAGCCGGCGTTGGGCGAGCCGACCATGTCGAAGTTGTAGTAGCCCTTGATCGCGCTGCGGGCCGTGGAGCTCAGCTGGCTCACGTAGTGCTTGGAGCCCTGCAGGCCCTGCTCCTCACCGGTCCACCAGGCGAACCGCACGTGGCGGGTGAGGGTCGGGTTCTGCTGCGCGAGGACGAGCGCGTTCTCCAGCAGGACCGCCGAGCCGGAGCCGTTGTCGTTGATGCCCGGGCCGGCGCTGACGCCGTCCAGGTGCGCGCCGAACATGGTGACCTGGTCGGCGGGGCCGCCCGGCCAGTCGGCGATCAGGTTGTTGGCCTGGTAGGTGCAGGTGGTGCAGGTCTGCTCGGTGACCTGGTAACCGGCCGCCTGGAGCTTGGCCTTCACGTAGGCCAGCGACTGGCTGTAGCCGGAGGTGCCGGTGCGCCGGTTGCCGCCGTTCTGCGAGGCGATGCTGTTGAGCTGGGCCAGGTGCGCCTGGACGTTGGTGACGCTGATGTCGGGCGCGTTGCCGCCGGGGTTGCCGCCGCCGACCGTCAGCGTGTACTGCGTGGTGTGGGTGACCTGGCCGCTGGCGGTGACCGTGATCACGTAGCTGCCGGGCGCGGTGGTCGCGCTGGTGGAGACGGTCATCGTGGAGGACGCGCCGGTCTGCACCGAGGACGGGCTGAAGCTGACGCTCGCACCGCTCGGGGCGCCGGAGGCGCTCAGGTTGACCGACTGGGCGCTGCCCTGGGTGACCTGGGTGTTGACCGTCGCGGTGGTCGAGGAGCCGGGCTGGACCTGGCCGGAGGTCGGGTTCAGCGAGAGCGAGTACTCGTTGGTCTGGCCGCCGGTGCAGGTCGGGTCGCCGGTCTGGGCGGGGACGCTGACGGCGTCCCAGGCGGCCTTGGTGCGGGTGAACAGGTTGCAGGTGGGGTCGAGGTTCTTGGCGGCGGTCAGGGTGGTGGTGCGGTAGCGCTTGTAGGTCATGCCGCTGGTCTTGAGCAGCATGCCGCCGTAGAAGATCCGGCCGGCGTCCTTGATGCCGACGCCGGTGACGGAGGAGTTGTTGCAGGTGGGGCTGGT
>NZ_JBHYUU010000232.1:0-10794 GCF_042749955.1 Kitasatospora sp. NPDC059462
ACCACGGGGGCGGGTGCCACCCCCCCGGCCCCCGTTCGTGTTCGTCGCCGGCCCCGCCCTATCCGTCAGTCCGCCGACTCCGGGCTCAGGATCTCCTCGCCGGCATGGTCGAGGGGCGCGAGCAGCGGTACGCCCGCCATACCGAGCTTGGCGGCGGTGGTGTGGATCGCCTCGCGAAGGTACGGGCGGATGATGGGGGAGGCCACGCGCTTGGCGAAAGCGCCGACGAGTTCCGGTGAAAGATCGACTTTCTCGGAGATCTGGAAGAACGCGGCGACGTCCGCGATCAGCAGCCCTTCCTCCGCATGAACCTCGGCGCGCGCCCGCGCGGCGATGGCCTCGCCGTCGAAGAGCTGCATCAGGCGGACCTGTGCGACCCCTTCGCCGGGGAGGTCGTCGTCGTTGGGCTGTTCAAAGCCGTCGAACCGGCGCCCGCTGACCTCGAAGTACTGGATGTGGTTCAGATGCGCCACGGTGAGGAGCTCATCGACGGAAGTGATCTCCCGGGCGGCGTTGCCTGTCATGCGGCCTTCCGCCGGCCGAATGAGCTCGGGACCCGCTCTTCGGTCTCCGCGACCGGCGTCCAACTGCTCGACGGCCGGGTCACCTCGTGGTCGGTGTGTGCCTTGACGTAGATCTTCAGGCCGACCGCGCGCGCGTATCTCATGATCGTCGACAGGCGAGGGTCTCCGCCCAGCCGTTCGAAGTCCGACACGGCCGACTGCGTCGTCTCCATCTCGGCAGCGACGGCCTTCTGCGTGAGCTTGGCGGACTTCCGGTGCGCCACGAGCGTCTGGATGAGCTGCATCAGGGCTTCCGCGTCCTCATGAGCGCGCTGGACATCCGGGTCGTCCGGGTCGATGCCGAGTAGTGATGCCAGGTGCTCATCCATGGTGCTCTCTCCCCTTGAAGATGCTCCGAGTATCGCCTAAGCCGGATATTCCATCAACGGCCGCCCCGTACTCCGGTCACGGCCGGGGACGGCCGTTCCACTCGGTCAGGCGCTTGCGGGCGGACTTGATGTCGTCCGGATCGGTTGCGATGCCATGCGTGGCCTTCTTGTTGATGAACTTGACCGCGAGCAGGACGGGTCCCTGGTTGTCGACTTCGGAGTAGAAGAGCCGGAAGATCCTTCTCTCGCCCTCGAAGCGCAGTTCCAGAAGGCCATCACCGAGGTGCTTGACGTCGGGAGGACGGAGCGTGCCGGTGGCGGCGCGCTCCATGATCGCCTGGAGCTTCACGGTCTCGAAGCGCTTCAGCTTGCACTTGTCGACCTCCCGACGCACCACGTCGGCCCCCATGGGCGATCGGTAGAACTCCCAGCGTCTGGGCACGGGCGACCCCCATCAGTCGGCATCCTCCCCCCGCAGGAGGGTAGTGGATATCGGCTGAGCCGATACAGCGGATTTCAAACCTCGGACCGCTGTCAGCGGGTGCTGTCGACCGGTGCCCACGGCCCCCGCACCGCAGTTGCAGCGCCCCTCGACGGCGGTGCACCTCGGGGGCGGTGCCCCTCGGCGGTGGTGGCTCGCGACGTGCCGGAGGGCGTGACCGGGTCTCCGGTCACGCCCTCCGGCGTGGCTGGTGCCCGGATCAGCACCAGATGGGCATTGCGGCTATCCCCGTGGCCAGGACGTGCAGGGATCCGGCTATCAGGGCGGAGACAGTGAACATGGCGCCTTTCCTGAGGGCTCTGCGAGGGTCGAGCGAGATCTCGCTCGATGCCTTTGTAGCAGACTCGGCGGCCGTCCGGCGATCTAGGGTCCGACGCCTTGTGTGAAGCGTTGGTGGATGTACGGAGCGGGCGGCGGATGGCGTTTTCAGGCGCATCGGCGGGGCTGGTCGATCAATTTCGGCCGATGGCCGTGAGGGGTGGGTCGGAAATATAACCGGAATCTACTCGTCCGGGTGTCCGGCCGGGCCGATTTCGGCGAGGGCCTTCCTGGCGAGTGCGGCCTGATCCGCCGCTCCGAGGCGTTCGGCGAGGCTGATCGAGGACGACAGGTGCCCGGCGGCCTGGGCCCGGGCGCCGAGGACGGCCTCGGCGCGGGCGAGCCCGTAGAGGGCGGCCGCCTCCTCGTGGGCGGTTCCCGCCGAGCGGGCCAGTTCAAGGGCGATTGCGTGCTGGTCGCGGGCGTCGGCGGGGCGGCCGGCCGAGCGGAGGGCGTGACCCAGGCCGTTGAGTGCGTCGGCCTCGTGCTTGATGGCGCTCACGGAGCGGAAGACGGCCAGTGCCTGCCGGTGAAGAGCCAACGACTGGTCGAGTTCCTCCGGGATGTTCAAGGTCGCTGCCAGGTTGATTTTCACGATGGCGAGATCGAAGGTGGAGATGGCCCCCGCGGGGAATTTCAGCACCCGCTCGAACCCGGAACGTGCGGCGGAGAGATTGCCGGCTGCCAGATGGAGATCTCCGATATTGTTCAGGATCCTCATCTCGAAGGTTCTGTCCTGGAATCTCCGAGCCAATGGCAGGGCGCTCTCATAGGCGGAGAGGGCCATTTTGTGATTCCCGAGGGAGCGCTGGACGATGCCGAGGTTGGCGAGGCAGCGCGCGGTGTGCCAGAGGTCTCCGTGCGCTCTTCGAATGTGCAGGGCCTCCTTCTGCAGGGCGAGGGAGCGGGTCAGGGCGCCCCGGTGCCAGAGCGCCCGGCCCAGGATGCTCAGGGCCTCCGCCGTGGCGTCGGGGTCCTGTCCGGCGCGGGCCAGTGTGAGGGCGCGGTCCAGGGCCTCGACGGCGGCGGGGTAGCGGGAGGCGTTGGCGAGGGTGGCGCCGAGGTCGATCAGGGCGCGGGCCTCGCAGCGGTCGTTCGCCATCGAACGCCAGTGCGCCGCGGCGGTCTGGTGCAGGTCGTGGGCCTCGCTCCAGTAGGCCTGGGCGTCCAGGCGGCCGGCCAGCACGTGGGCCAGCCAGGCGGCGGTCTCCGGGTGGCCGGTGGCGCGGGCGTGCGAGGCGAGTGCCGCCAGGGCGGCCTGTTCGGTGTCCAGCCAGTCCCGCGCCGACTCGTGCGAATCGAGGTCAAGGTCGTACAACAACGTTTCCATTCCCGGCAATTGGCGAAACTGCGGGAGAGGGAGGCGTGAACGACGGGGATACAGCAGCCGGTCCGCCTGGTCGGCCGCGTGGAGCATGAATCCGAGCAACCGCCGCAACGCGGCCCCGGCCTCCTCCTCGGCACCTTCGTCGTGCATCAGTGCGAGCGCGTATTCCCGGAGGAGATCGTGGAGTTGATATCGCTCCGGAACGTTCTCCTGCAGCAGGTGGCAGTGCAGCAGCGCCTCCAGCAGGTGGTCCGTCTCGTCGACCGGCCGGCCGAGCAGGGCCGCCGCCGCGTGCAGGCCGATGTCCGGTCCGGGGTGGGCGCCGAGCAGCCGGAAGGCCTCCTGCTGTTCGGCGGGCAGCGAACGGTAGGACATCTCGAAGGCGCGGGCGACGCTCTCGGTGTCGTGCCGGATCTCGGCGAGCCGCCCGGTCTTGCGGGAGAGCCGCAGCGCGAGGTGGTCCAGGGTCCAGGACGGCCGGGCCTTGAACCGGCTGGCGGCGATCTCGATGGCCAGCGGGAGCAGTCCGCAGCGGTCGACGATCTCGACGATCCGGCTCCGGTCGTCGGCGCGCTCCCGTCCGACCACCGAGGTGAACAGGGCGACCGCGTCGTCCACCGGCAGGATGTCCAGGAAGACCGGTCTGGAGCCCGGGAGTTCGGCGAGCCGGCGGCGGCTGGTGACGAGGATCAGCGCGGCCGGCGAGGTCGGCAGCAGCGGCCGCAGCTGGGCGGCGGTCGCCGCGTCGTCGAGCACGACGACCGCCCTCCGGGTGGCGAGCACCTCGGCGCAGAGCGCGAACAGCTCCTCGCTGTCGAGCGGGATCGTGGTGGCCGGCACCCCCAGCCGGCGCAGCAGCGAGGTCGCGACCGCCTGCGGTGCGAGCGGGCTCCGGTTGACGGCGTGGGCGCCCAGGTTGAGGTGGACGTAGCCCTCGGGGAACCGGCCCCGCATCAGATGGGCGGCGTGCAGGGCCAGCGTCGTCTTGCCGACCCCGGCCATGCCGAGGATCGCCGAGACGGCCACCACGGCGCCCTGCTCGACGGCCTCCTCGGGGCCCCCGAGTAGACGGCGGAGGTCCTCCCGGCGGCCGATCAGGCGGCGGACCGCCGGGGCGGCCGACGGACCACCGGCGTGTGCGGCGGGGGAGGGGCGCGGGGCGGCGCTCGCGCGGGCCGCGGTCGCGCGAGCGGCCGGTCCGGTGAGCGGCTCGCCGGCGAGCATCCGCTCGTGCAGCCGGACCAGGGCCTCGCCGGGCCCGGTGCCGAGTTCGGTGCGCAGCCGGCGGACGACGGTGGGGTAGACGGTGAGCGCGTCCGCCTGGCGTCCGGCGCCGTGCAGGGCGACCAGCAGATGGGCGGCGACCCGCTCGTCGGTGGGGCGCTGCTCGCGCAGGGCGGTGAGTTCGGGGACGACCTCGGCGAAGCGGCCGAGCCGGAGGTCGATCTCGATCCGCAGCAGGGTGGTGGCGAGGCGCTGGTCGGCCATCGTGGTGCGGGTGGACTGGGCCCAGCTGCCGGGCAGGCCCGCGAGCGGTTCACCGCGCCAGATTTCCTCGGCCCGGCCCAGGACGGTGCGGGCCTGGATGTCCTCGCCGTTCTCGGTGAGTTGGCGGGCGCGCAGAGACAGGTCGACAAAACGATGCCAGTCGATCAATTGGGGATCGGCACGAAGCGCATATGTGTGCGATCGGCAATCGATGGCCGGGGTGTCGCGGGACTCGTCGAGCCCCTCGGCCGCCACGGCCTTTCGCAACTGGCTCCTCATGCGGGAGACATGGCTGTAGATGCTGGCCACCGCGCTGGGCGGGGGCCCCTCGTCCCACAGCCGGTTGGCCAGCAGTTCGTGGCTGAGCGGGCGGCCGACCTCCAGTGCCAGGGCGGCCAGCAGCTGCCGCCTCTTGTCCGAGCGAATTGCCGACAACTCGCCGTTCACCGAAAGTTCAATCGGACCCAGAAGATGGAACTCCATTGTGACGCCCCCCGCCGGTTGGCTACCAGCTTGCTGTCGCAGGGAGCATCCCACGATTGCGGGGGCCGGATCCATACCGTCTCCTGCTGTGCGGCGAGGCATTGTTGACACTTAACCCGGTCCGACGGAGCCTCATGTGATATAGGGGCGGCGCCGATTGCCCGTGCACATCGGCCGCTCCCGTCACGGCAGTCCATCGTTCTACCGGTAGGGGGAGCCAGTGGGGCAGGATCGGTTCGGCGGGGCGGGAATTCATCAGCCGCACGGAGCGCGTGAACCGCACGGACCGGGAGAACCGCACGGATCGCACGGAGCGCACGAACCGCGAGAACCGCACACCGCGACCAGGAACGCGGTCTCCGGCGCCCGGGTCGGCGGCTCGGTCGTCCAGGCCGGGGAGATCCACCACCTCACCGTCTACGGCCAGGCCGCCCCGCCACCCGCCGCCCCGGCCCTTCCGGTGCCGCGCCAACTGCCTCCGACGCCAAGACGGTTGGTCGGACGGGACGCCGATCTCGCCGCCCTGGACCGCGAGTTGGACGACGCTCCGGGCGGCGCCGCCGACGTCACCGTGGTGGTGACCGGCCCGGCCGGGGTGGGCAAGACCGCCCTCGCCGCCCAGTGGCTGCGCCGCCTCGCCGGCCGCTTCCCGGACGGCCAGCTCTACGCCGACCTGCGCGGCCATGCCCCGGGCGGGCCCGCCGACCCTGCCGAGGCGCTCGGCGGGTTCCTGCGGGCCTTCGGCATCGCGCCGGTGCCGCGCAGCCTCGCCGAGGTCGCCGCGCTCTGGCGCTCGCTCGCCGCCGAACGCCGGATCGCCGTCCTGCTCGACAACGCCTCCACCGCCGCCCAGGTCCGCCCGCTGCTGCCCGGCTCGGAACACGCGGTGGTCGTCGTCACCAGCCGCCGCCGGCTCACCGGGCTCGGCATAGACGGCGCCGTCTTCCGGCCGGTCGACGTCCTCTCCGACGACGCCTCGGTGCAACTGCTCGCCCAGCGGGTCGGCGCCGACCGGGTGGCCCGCGAACAGGGCGCCGCCGCCCTGGTGGTGGAACGCTGCGGGCGGCTCCCGCTCGCCGTCTGCCTGGCGGCCGCCCGGATCGCCGCCCGCCCGGGCCGGCCGCTCGCCGCCACCGCCGAGGCGCTCGGCCAGGAGTCCCAGGGGCTCGCCGCGCTCGATGTCGAGGGAGAGGCCGTGCGACACGCCCTGGACGCGTCCTTCGAGGTCCTGGGGGCGGACACGGTCCGGCTGTACCGGCTGCTCGGCCTGCTGCCGTTCCCGGTCTTCACCCTCGACGTGGTCTGCGCGGTCGGCGGCCTGGAACGGGCCGAGGCCGACCGGCTGCTCGGCGGGCTCATCGACGTCCACCTGCTGGAGGAGATGGAGGACGGCTTCCGCTTCCACGACCTGGTCAAGCTGCACGCCCGGGCGCGCGCCGACGAGGTGCGGGACCGGCCGGAGGGGCGGGCCGCCGTCGACCGCGTGCTCGACTGGTACCTCGCCTCCGCCACCGCCGCCGAGGCGCTGCTCAGCCCCAGCCACCGCACCCTGCGCCGCGACTACACCACCCAACCGGTGCCGGGCGTCCGGGAGTTCGCGGACGAGCCGGCCGCCGTCCGCTGGCTCGACACGGAGACCGGCCGGCTCGCCGACGCCGTCCGCTGGGCCGCCGCCACCGGCCGGGCCGCCACCGCCTGGCAACTCGTCGACGCCATGTGGCCGCTGTTCCTGCGGCTGCGCCCGGCCCGGCTGTGGATCGACGCCCACCGGATCGGGCGCACCGCCGCGCGGACGGCGGGCGACCCCGACGGCCTGCTGCGGATGCTCACCTCCGGCGGCACCGGCCTGCGCAACGCGGGCGAGGGGGAGAGGGCCGCCGACTGGTTCGCCGAGGCGCTCCGGCTGGCCCGCGAACTCGGCCGGCCGCTCGCCGAGGCCGGCGCCCTGTACGGCCTCAGCCAGACCCACCGCACGGCGGGCCGGCTCGCCGAGGCGGCCGACTGCCTGCGGGGGGCGGCCGGGCTCCGGGAGGCCGAGGGGGACGTCCGCGGCACCGCACTCGCCCGCCTCGCGCTCGGCGAGGTCCTGCTCGCCGACGGCCGCCCCGCCGAGGCCGTCCCCGCCATCACCGGCGCCCACCGCGACCTCGTCGCCGTCCCCGCCGCGTACGAGGCGGCCCGCGCACTCGCCATCCTCGGCCAGGCCCATGTGGCCCTCGGCGCCCACGCCGAGGCGGCCCGGTGCTACACCGAGGCACTCGCCGCGTTCCGCGCGGCCGGCTCCCGCCACTGGGAGGCCCGCGTCCTCGAACTCACCGGCGACCTCGCCCGCGCCCGCGGCGACCTGACCGGGGCGGCCACCCACTACCGCGCCTCCCTGGCCCGCTACGAAGCCCTCTCCGCCCCCGACACCACCCGCCTCACCGCTGCCCTCGGCACCCTGCCACCCACCTGACCCACGCGGCGCGGCGGGTCGGGCCGTCGTCCCGAACCGCCCCGCCGGTGTGCACGCGTGGTGCTTGGTGGTTCGGCCGGTTCGCGGATCTCGAATGCGGGGCTGGGCGTGGCCACTTGGGGGTGGTGGGGTGCGGGGTCGCCGCTCCGCCTGTCTCATTGGCGGGTGCTTTCCGGGTCGCGCCACCCGGCTCGTGGATCCCGAACGTGGGGTGGCGCTCGCCGTTTGGGGGAGCCGCGTTGTCGCGTGGCCCACCGAAGCGCACGCGCAGCGCTCGGTCGGTCGCCCGGCTCGCGATCTCGCATGTGGAGCGGGGCTCGCCCCCCTGGGGGGAGCCCCGCTGTCGGGTGGCCCATCGGTGCACGCATGCAGTGCTTTGTGGTTCGGCCGGCTCACGGATCTCGAACGCGGGGGTGGGCTCGGCCGTGTGGGGGGCGGTTGCCGGGGGAACCGCGGGCCCGCCGGAGCGCACGCGCAGCGCTTGGCGGTCGGCTCGCGGATCCCGGAGTGGGTGGCCGTCGGCCGCTGGGCATCGCGCTGTGGGGTGGGGCTCCACGAACCGCGATCGGGGACGGCCCGCCAGGCCGGGTCGGTGGTGGGGCGCCCCCGGCCGCCCGGCCGCCCGGCCGCCCGGCCGCCCGGCCGCCCCGCCGAAGGGGCGGCTCAGGTGGCGAGGGGGCAGCCCGGGCAGGGTGGGCGGGCGGTGTAGGCGGAGGTGGCAAGGGCGGTGAGCTCGCCGAGGGTGCGCCCGGCGGCGAGCCAGGCGTGGGCGAGGGAGCCGGCGGCCAGCCGTTGGGCGGAGGAGGCCGGGCCGCTGCTCCCCGGGCGGGGCCGGAGCGTCAGGCGCCCGCCCGTGCGGCTCAGCACGAGCAGCGTGCCGCCCTCGCCGTCGGCGGTGGCCACCGCGCAGCCGGGGTGGGCCCGTAGCACGGTGGTGAGCCGGCCGGGGGCGGCGGCGCCGAGGTGGAGCACGTCGGCGTGGTGGCGCCACCGGGCGGCGTCGGGGTCGGCGAGGTCGGCGAGGTCGAGCGCCAGGTGCTCGTCGACGAACACGCGGCTCAGCGGCCCGCCGGAGCGGCCGGCCGGCGGGCGGGTGGCGAGCAGCCCGTGGCAGACGCCGGCGGGGGAGTGGATGCGGGCCTCGACGTGCGGGCCGGGCACCCCGGCCGACGGCGCCGGGCCGTCGGCCGGGGCGAGCCGCACGGTGTGCAGCACGGTCACCCGTCCCCCCGTGGTGCCCGCCCGGCCCCGTCGCCCGTCGTCCAGAGCGGTGCGGGCAGCGGCAGCGCGGGCGGTTCCGGCAGGTGGGCGGGCTCGCCGAGTCCGAGGACGCGGTAGAGCAGCCGCCGCATCCGGCGGTCGAAGGCGCCCGGCCGGGAGCTGATCCGGGCCGCGATCGCCGCGTACTCCTCCCGCCGGTACTGTTCGGCGGCGTAGCCGAGTTGGGCGGTGAGCGGGTGGGACGGGCTGAGCGCGGGCGCGGTGCGGGCGAGCAGCGCGCCGGGTGAGCGCGGGTTGACGTCCCGGTGCGGGTACTCGGCGAGCAGGATCGGTGCGCCGGTCATGGTGCCGTAGAGGGTGACGGAGCCGTGGTCGCCGATGACGAAGTCGGCGGCGACGAGCAGCGGACGCCAGTCCTCCTCGGGCGCGAGCACGGTGACCGCCCCGCGCGCGGTGGCCGTCGCCCACGACCGGACCGCCCACGGGCTGTGCGCGGCGGCCACGTTGGGGTGGACCAGCAGCGCCGTGCGGTAGCCGTGCCGGGGCAGCTCGGCGGCCAGCCGCGGCAGCACGGCGTCGAGCCGGGTGAACAGCGAGCCGCTGCCCCAGGTGGAGCAGACCAGCACCAGGCGTTCGCCGGGCCGCAGCCCGAGCGCGGCGCGGTACCGTTCGCGGTCGGGGAGCGCGGCGGCGATCCGGTCGTAGCAGCCGTCGCCGACCACCTCGGCGATCGGCAGGGCCTCCGGGCAGCCGCGGGCGAGTTCGGCGCGGTCGTCCTCGTGGGCGAGCGCCAGCGCGGTGGGCACCAGCCGCCCGTGCCACACGACGTACTCGGGCCCCAGCCCGGCCACCGTGCGCCCGGCTCCGGGCCCGGCCGGCGCCAGTTTGATGTGACCGGCCCCGTGCGGCAGCCGGACGAGCGGGCCGCGCAGCCGCTCCAGGCCCTGCGAGCCGGCGGCCAGCACCAGGTCGAACTCCCGCCGGACGGCCTCCGCCCACGGCAGCACCGTGCCGCCGAGCCGCCGGACGTGGCCCGCCGCGCCCCCGTTGAACGCGTGCGGCGGCACCGTGAACTGGACGTGCACCCGCAGGTCGGCGGCGAGCAGCGGATAGATGTCGTGCAGCCGCTGGCCGTAGACCATCGAGTGGACGACGACCAGCACCTCCTTGCAGTCGGTGAGCGTGGCCCACGGCCGCGTGCGCCGCGCCGCGCCCCCGTCCGCCCCGGCCGCCCCGTCCGCCCCGGCCGCCCCGGCCGGGCCTTCCGCCCGGTCGTGGGCGTCCGCCCGGTCGTGGTGCTCCTCCGGCGACCACTGCGCGCCGGGCCGTTCCCCGTGGTTGACTTCGTCGACTTCCCCGTGCACCAAGGTCATGTCGTTCCCCCTCCTTGATCCCGGACCGGGGCCCCGGGTCTCGGCGGCCCCGGCGGGTGTGTGCCCGGGCGGTCTGGCGGATTCCATGACGGCTCCTGGCCGGTCTTGCACAAACCTTGCGGCCCGCTGCCCCGGCCCCGCCGGGGCCCGCCCGGTGGTACCCCGGAAGAGCGCAAAGGGTACTGAGTTCCTTTACGAGGGGTACTGAGTGCCGTATTCTCTCCGGAGAGCCTCGAAGGCTGTCGAAGGGAACCGACGGGCCGGATCCGCCGAGGGCCGATCCGGCACTCAGTACCCTCGGCGCGGCCGAGGCCGTGGACCAGTGCATCCGACCAGTGCACCCGTACCAGGAGAACCGCTCATGAGCTTGAGGATCGTTGTCTGTGTGAAGTACGTGCCGGACGCGACGGGTGACCGTCGTTTCTCGGACGATCACACCACCGACCGGGAGGGCGTGGACGGCCTTCTGTCGGAGCTGGACGAGTACGGCGTGGAGCAGGCGCTGCGGATCGCGGAGGCCCATGAGGGTTCCGAGGTGACGGTGCTGACGGTGGGGCCGGACGACGCGAAGGACGCGTTGCGCAAGGCGCTGTCGATGGGTGCGGACAGGGCCGTGCACGTGAACGACGAGGACATCCATGGTTCGGATGTGATCGGGACGTCGGCGGTGCTGGCGAAGGCGCTGGAGCGGACCGGGTTCGATCTGGTGGTCGGTGGCATGGCGTCGACGGACGG
>NZ_JBHYUU010000233.1:0-6036 GCF_042749955.1 Kitasatospora sp. NPDC059462
CGTTGACTTTTGGCACGCTGTTGAGTTCTCAAGGAACGGACGCTTCCTTCAGGCGGCTTTCACACCGGCCCTCCGGGCGCTTCGTTCTTTCGTGTCTCCAGCCTATCAGATGTTTTCCGCTCCGTTTTCCGGCGCTTCCTTCATCCAACTCGCTGGTGTCTTCTGCGGCTTGACGCCCCGTCCGACGTTTCAAACTCTAGCCGATCCCCGCTCCGAAAAGCGAATCCGGCCGCAATCCCCAAAAATGCACACGCCAAATAAACCCCGTGCCGGGGAGGCGTTGGCATTTCCAGGGGATTGGCCGCTCCGGGACCGTCCGCGCCGATGCGTGTCCGGTGCTCCCTGCCGAGCGACTAGAGAACACTACCCCCGTCCCGCAGTGGGGGCAAGTTGTCGCTGGTCACAGCTCCCCGGGGCCCGGCCGGGTGGTTCTGCGGTCGCGCCACAGCACGAGCAGGACACCACCGACGCCCACGAACAGTGCGGCGGCGGCTCCGGCCACGGGGAGCAGCGGGCTGCCACCTGAAGCGGGCAGGGCCTCCGCCGAATCGGCCGGCGCCGAGACCTGGGCGATCCTCGGCGCATCCGGGACCGGTTCCGGGAGTGTGCCGCACCCGGTGAGGCCCACCATCATCAGTACCGCGACCACTCCGGCGCACTTGATCCGCATGCGTGTTCGTTCCACGGTCCCCCACTCTCGTCGCCACCAGGCACCCTCGCCCCGCCCGACCAAGCCTTCCCACCACAGCGCCAGAACCGGACCGTCCGCACCCGGATTGCCCGATATTCACTTGTGCGTGTGACCCGCACCCCTCACACAATCCCCACCCAGTTCGAGCCCTGCGCACAAAGTCTCCCTCCCCCTCGGTCGAGTCGTCGCCACGGAAGCCCCCACGGGAGGAGCAGTGCCGAATCCCTGGCTCGTCGCCCTGATGTCCTACGGCACGGGGGGTGCAGCCCGGGGAGGCGTGGTTCCCCACAGCCTGAGTCAGGTGTCCGAGCTGAGGCCGCTCGTCAACCGTTCGCGCAGCCGGTGGGCGGCCGGGTCGGTGAAGCCGTCGAGCAGGGTCAGCGCCTCGTGGCAGTGCCGACGGGCAGCGTCCGGTTCCCCGGCGCTGTCCAGGGCGGCTGCGAGGTGGAGCAGGTCGTCGCGCCTGGCGTCGAGGGGGTCAGGCATCCGGGAGGTCCGCCTTCGCGGAGAGGAGGCCGGCCCGGTAGGCGGCGGTCAGGTCTCGGCCGATGACGGCGATGTCGCCGTTGTCGAGCTCCCAGATGTCGGGGCAGCCGTCCCGGCCACCGGTGGTGCCCAGCTCCGTCGGCGGCTTGCCGAGGCGACGGGCCGGAGCGGCGTCGGGGTCGGCCTGCCACGGCTGGCTCATCGTGTCCCCCGAGGGTCGGGCGAGTAGTCGGCCACTCACCGTACGGTGGTACCTGATTCGTCGTCAATCACGGTCTGTAGCACGGGAGGGGCGGCGCTTCGGTGAAGTCCGGGTGACCTCCCGTAGACCTTTCGGTGCGTCGCTGCGAGGCTGGCCGGATGACGCGATCCGAACCTCGACCGGGAGCCGCCCGCGCGGCGGCCACGTTCTTTCTGATGGTCGGCCTGCCGGGGGCCGGGAAGACCACGCTGGCGCGGCAACTGGCCGTGGAGCACGGTGCGCTGCGCCTGACGACCGACGACTGGATGATTCCCCTGTTCGACCAGGTGGAGGTGGACGGGAAGCGCGACGTGCTGGAGGGGCGGATGCTCTGGCTCGCCCTGGAGGCGGTCAGGCTGGGTACCAGTGTCGTCGCGGACTACGGCTGCTGGTCACGGGACGAACGGTCCGCGATCCGCTGGTTGGTGGAGGCCGAGAACGCGTGCTTCCGGATGATCTACCTGCCGGTGGACGACGAGACCCAACGCACCCGTATCGCCCGTCGCTGGGCGACCACCCCCGAGGAGACGCTGCCGCTGTCGGAGGCCGACATCCTGTACGGGCGGGCCAATTTCGAGGTGCCCGACGCGGCGGAGCTGGAGGGCCTCGGGGCCGGCGGCCCGCCGCCCGGCTGGGCGGGCTGGCGGGAGTGGGCCGCCCACCGGTGGCCGTCGTTCGCGTGACCGCCGCGGTCGACGACGCGCGACGAGGCCGGTGGTGATGGCGGGTGAAGCGGTCCCGCCCGGGCGGGCGTGGGAGGGTGGGTCCGTGTTGATCGCGATGGCCGGCGTGCCCGGTGCGGGGAAGAGTTCGGTCGCCGAGGGGTTGGGTCGGACGCTGGGTGCCCCGGTGGTGTCGGTGGATCCGATCGAGGCGGCGATGTGGCGGGCCGGGGTGGATCGCGGGCAGCCGACCGGGCTCGCCGCGTACGTCGTGGCCGAGGCCGTGGCCGACGGTGTGCTCGCCCTGGGGCAGACGGTGATCGTCGATGCCGTCAACGCGGTGGAGGAGGCGCGGGCGCAGTGGCGGGCGCTGGCGTCCCGGCGTGGGGTGCCGCTGGTGTTCATCGAGGTGGTGTGTTCGGATGCGGCGGCGCATCGCCAACGGCTGGAGGGCCGGTCGCGGGGGATCGACGGCTTCGAGGAGCCGACGTGGGAGGTGGTGGAGCGGCGGCGGGAGGAGTTTGCCCCGTGGGCCGACGAGCGGTTGGTGCTGGACAGCGTGGGAGATCTGTCGCAGAACATTGCGGCGGCGTTGGGGTTCCTGCTGAACGTCGGGGAGCCGAGGCCGTGACCGACCACTGCTGCGAGACGATGACGCGCCAGGCGAACCGGCACTGCGACCAGCACGACGACCCCTTCGACTGCGCGGACGCCGTGGTTCGCCTCAGAGCCAGGTTTCAGGAGTACGGGCTGATCGTCCACGACGGCGGCACGTCGGTCATCGAGATCGGCTTCTGCCCTTGGTGCGGGCGGCCCCTTCCCGAATCCCAGCGGGACCGCTGGTTCGAGGAGCTGGAGCGTCGCGGGATCGACCCGTGGGACGACGAGGTCCCTGCGGAGTTCGAGGACGGGCGCCGGCTCACCTCGCCGGGTCAGGAGTGACTCAGGCGATCGGGAACTGGGCGATGTACTCGGCGAACGGTGGGATTCCGACCTCTGCGCGGCGCTCGTCCAGGCGCTCGGGCTCCACGCAGGGCCACGGGACGGGCGAGCCGTTCTGCACGCCGGCGATCTGGGTGCCGTAGATCTGTTTGCGCCCTTCGTTCACCAGCGTGCGATCCCGCAGGAAGGCGTGATCGCGTGGGCCGGCGGCGCCGGTGGCCACGGCCTGCTCCATCAGCCGCAGCGCGCGCCGCTGGACGTCGAGCTGCCGGTCGGCGTGCTGCGCGATCAGCCACGCGGCCCGGGCCGCGTCCTCGCCGACCAGGTCGGCGGTCGGCCAGCCGTGCGCGTCCATGATCTCGCTGAGGCGGTCCGCGTGCTGCGCGGTCACCCGGCGCCACTCCAACTGCTCCGCCGGGTCATCACTGTTCGCCTTGGGCGCGGCCTGGTGGTCCGCCGCGGCCATCAGGTTGAGCTCCGCAGCGACTGCGGCCAGGTCGGATGCCATCCCTACTCCAGGTCAGATGGAAGGTCCTGCTGGTCATCCGCAACTTTAGGTCTGCCAATCGCGACAAGATCTCCTCCCGGAGGACGGTGACAGGAACGTCCGGAGATCGGGATACTTGATCCATCCACCCCTTGACGTGATGTGTCGGGGTCCACATTCCACGCTGCGGGCAGATCGCTGTCGCAGAAGACACAGACGAAGTCGCCCTCGCGCACGATGTTGTGCTGCCGGCGGTCAGGGCACCGCCGGAACACCAGCTCGTGGGGGAAGCCGACCTCGCCGGCACAGGCCACGTGCTCGCTTCGTCGCGGCGCCAGCCGGGCTCGTCGGCGGGGTGGGGGGTGTGGTCGTCGAACCGGGTGATGCGGAGGGTCGCGATGACGCCGAGGAAGAGGGTGGCGAAAGCGAGCGCGAGGAGGACGGTGAGGGCGGCGCCGACCAGGAGGCCGGCGCCGCTGAGACTCATCGGCGGGCCCCGATGACCCGGTGGCCGAGGCGGGCGGCGAGGTGGGCGACGGTGGTCCGCTCGACGTACGTGGTGGCGTTGAGGAGGGGGATCACGACTCCCACGGCCGGTCACCCCTCTCGCGGAGGACGTGGAGGAGGTTGAGGAGGGTGGCGAGGGAGGTGTCCCCGAAGGAGATGAGGAGGCGGCCGTCGATGGTGGTGCCGCTCACGGCGGCCGAGCCCCACTGGATGCCGAACGGCTTGCCGCGCTGGTGGAGTTCGCGGAGGAGGGCGGTGACCTCGGGCTCGGTGTACGTGCGGAGGTAGGTGTCGCTGGGGGTGATGGGGCCGTTCACGCGGCGGCGTCCAGCTCGAACCAGATGACCTTGCCGGTCTTGGTGGGGGTGGTGCCGAAGCGGTGGGTGAGGGCCTGGACGAGGTGGAGGCCCCGGCCGGAGAGGGCGTAGGGGTCGGCGGGCGTTCGGGGCTCGGGGAGGAGGTCGGGGTGCCAGCCGGCGGTGTGGAGGATGGAGCGGAGCTCGGCGCGGACGGTGGAGCAGTCGGGCGGGTTGAAGGCACGCATGAGGGACCTCCGGATGGGGGTTGTGCAGAGGGGTTCGTCGTCGATCGGTCGACGGAGGCGTCGCCGTGAGCCAGGCCAGGGCGGGACTGGTGGTGCCGCACGTGGCTGCTCTGCGGTGCAAATGGGCAGCATGCGCCTACTGCCCTGAGAAACAGGCGTTACTGACGATCCATCGGATCGACATGACACCGACCATAGCGCATCCGAGCTTAAGGTTAATCTGGATCGGCGAAGGATCCCCCTCAAGTGGGAAGCTCGCCCAAAATGGCCTCTGCTGCGCACGACACGGCACACTGACGTCGGCACCATCAGAGAGGACGCCATGGCCAATCGGCAGAACCCAACTCTTCGCCAGCGCCGCCTCGGCGCCGAGCTACGAAGGATTCGAGAGCAGGCCGGCCTCGGCGGCAACCAGCTCGCCGGCCTGCTCGGGGTGACCCCTGCCCTGGTGACTCAGATGGAGAACGGGAAGTCCGCCGTCAGCGAGGAACGCCTGCGCGCGATCGCGGCGGCCTGCATGCGCGCTGACGATCCGCTGATTGACGCGCTTGCCGGGATGACCGGAGAGCAGGACCCACGCTGGTGGGAGGCGTATCGGCAGGATCTCCCAAAGGTCCCGATTGATGTAGCGGAGATCGAAGGTCACGCGAAGAGGATCACCACCTTCACCATCGCCTTCATCCCGGGGCTACTTCAGACGGACGCCTATGCCGCCGCCGTGTTCGCGAATGGCTACCCAACGCTCCTCGATCATGAGGTAGATCTCAGGGTTGAATTTCGACGACGAAGGCAGCGGATCGTCCGGTCCGGCGAGACCCCCTACTTGGGAATCATCCACGAAGCAGCACTGCATATCCGGTACGGTGGCCCCACCGTGCTCCACGAGCAACTTGAAGCGCTCATCAGCGACTCTGAGCTTCCTGGCGTCTCCCTGCGCGTCATCCCGTTCGACACGCCCAACTTCCCAGGGCCGAGCGAGAACCTGACCTACGCCGAGGGGCCGGTACGGGAGTTGGACACAGTCCAGGCTGACTCGTCCCACGGCTCCCACATCTTCGACACCCCGGCCCAGCTCGCGGGATATCGCGCGATCCTTGAACGCCTCAAGGCCGCCTCCCTTGCCGAGAACGAGTCGCGAGACTACATCCGCTCTATCATCAAGGGAAATGAACAACAGGCATGACTAAGTTCGATTGGCAGAAGTCCAGCTACTGCGCAGCGAACAACAACTGTGTCGAGGTACGCATCACCAACGGGGTGATCGAAATCCGTGAGTCCGACGACGGCCACATCATCGTCCGCACCTCCCCCGCCGGGTTCGCAGCGCTCCTCCGCTGTGCCAAGGCCGGCGGGGTCGACCACTTCGCCGGCTGACACCACGGCCGCCCGGGCGCGGCGTTGCGAGGGCCGGCGCTCGACCGATCCCCTGAGAGGGGGGGCGGGCACCCCAACCCCGATTTCGGACCCCACAGAGCC
>NZ_JBHYUU010000233.1:6046-9726 GCF_042749955.1 Kitasatospora sp. NPDC059462
CCGCCCCACCCCCCCCCCCGGTTCCCCCCCCCACCCCCGCTGTCCCACGCCGGGGGGGTCCCCCCACTCCGCCGGCCCACCCCCCGCCCCCCCCCGCTCTGCTGCCGCTGGGCGGCCGCACGACGTAGCCCGTCAGCGGGGGGCGGGAACCACGAACCCTCGTGTCGGACCGCTCTGACCCGCCCGACTGGACCGGCTCCGGACCACCGTCAGCACCTCGTCGGTGATGTCCCGCCGGGTGTCGGGGTCGGTGCTGTCGTACACCCGCCACTGCCCGTCCGGGCTCCCCGATTCCTCCGGGGACACGAAGCCCCGAATGCCCAGGCGCCGAAGCGAGTCGGCCATCTGCTGGGCTTCGCCTTCGTCCATGCTCCCGCCCTCTCCGTGTGGGTGGGTCCAGGTTAGTGGGCTTCGTCGTCTCCCCGGCCGGGTCCGCCGCGCTCCAGCACTCCGGTGCGACGCGTCAGGCGCGGGGGGCGACGAGGATCTTGACGGCCGTCTCGTTGTGGTGGATCAGGGTTTCGAAGCCGTCGGTGACGAGGTCGTCCAGGCCGATGGTCTTGGTGATGAAGGGGGCCAGATCGATGCGGCCCTCCTGCACCAGCTTGATGGTCTGCGGGTGGGAGTTGACGTAGGCGATCGTGCCGCGGAGGTCGACCTCCTTGAGCACGAGCTTCTGCATGTCGATCGACGCCGGCTTGCCCCAGATCGAGATGACGGTGATGACGCCACCCGGCTTCACCGCGTCGAAGAGCGTGTCCAGGACGACGTTGACGGAGGTGGCCTCGAACGCGACGTCCGCGCCCTTGCCTCCGGTGAGGCGGCGGACCTCCTCGGCGACGTCGGTGGTGGCGGGGTCGATGACGTGGTCGGCGACCTTGGTGTCCAGGGCCTTCTGGCGGCGCAGCGGGCTGAGTTCGGAGACCGCGACCTCGACGCCCATCGCCTTGAGCACCGCGCAGGTGAGCAGCCCGATGGGGCCCGCACCGCCGACGATGGCGAAGTCGCCCGCCTTCGCGCCCGAGCGCTCGAAGGCGTGGTAGCCCACCGACAGCGGCTCGATCAGGGCCGCCTGGTCCAGCGGGACGTCGCCGACCGGGTGGACCCAGCGGCGCTCGACGACGACCTTCTCGGCGAGTCCGCCGCCGCGGCCACCGAGCCCGATGAAGTTCATGTCGGGCGAGAGGTGGTAGACCGGGTTGTTCTCGCTGGTGTCGACGTCGGGGCGCAGGATGTAGGGCTCGACGACGACGCGGTCGCCCGGCTTCAGGTCCTCGACGCCCTCGCCCACCGCGTACACGACGCCGGACATCTCATGGCCGAGGGTCACGGGGGCGGCTTCACCGGAGACCGGGTGCGGGTGGCCGGCCGGCGGGACGAAGATCGGCCCGTCGAGGTACTCGTGCAGGTCGGTGCCGCAGATCCCGCAGTACGCAACGTCGATGCCCACGGTGCCCGGCTGGACGGTGGGCTCCGGAATGTCTTCGATCCGGATGTCACCGCGGTCGTAGTAGCGTGCAGCCTTCACTTGGACTGGCTCCTTCTCTCGCCTGGCGCTCACGGCCCGCGCCGCGCCCTGCGTGAAGCGGGGTGCGCCCCGGAACAGCCGTGATGTTCATGTTTAAACCATACGCCTGGAAAGTCCGGAACGCCGACCCGGCTCGCCGGACAGGCACAAGGGGACGGTCCATAGTTCTTGGACCAACCACCCTTTCCAGCGCTAGGCTGCGGGCGATCGGCCGTGACGTAGCCGCACCGTGGCTCCACAGCCGGGGCAAGGGGGTGTGCGGTGTATCCGTTGGGGCTCGGCGTGGTGTCGTGGTGGTGGATCGCGGTCCTGGTGACCGTGGCGTTCCTAGTGCTCCTGGTGCCGGGCATGCCCACCCGCGCCTACCGGATCAGGACCGCGCTGGTGCCGGCCGCGGCGATGCTGTTCGGGGTCGGCAGTTACTACGCGAAGCACATGGAAGCGGCCACGGTGCTCACCATGTACTCGACCGCGATCGCGGCCATCATGATGGGGATTGTCGGCCACCGCAGGGAGCTGGCCAGGCGGTTGACGGAGTTGCAGGAGAACGGCGGGTCCGAGGACGAGGCGGCTCCGCCCGCGATGCTCGCGCAACTCCTCGTGTCGATCGTCGTGTTCGGCGGCCTGACGTTGTGGGCCGTGCGGTAGCGCGACGGCCCCGGGCGGAGAGCCGCCCCGGCGAGGGGCGGCTCTTCCGCATCCGTCGCATCCGTCAGAGGCGGCGGAACATGACGTGCTGGCCGACGTAGCCGTGCTCGGGGTGGTCGAAGACCCCGGGGACGGTGCCGATGATCTCGAAGCCGAGGGAGGTCCAGAGGTGGACGGCGGGGGCGTTGGTCTCCACCACGGCATTGAACTGGATGCCCCGGAAGCCCTGCTCGCGGTGCCAGTCGATGACGTGCTCGCCGAGGGCGCGGCCGATGCCCCGGCCCTGGTGGGCGGGGTCGACCAGGAAGGACGCGGTGCCGATGTGGGAGCCGCGGCCGGGCTTGTTGGGGCCCATCTTGGCGGAGCCGACGATGCGGCCGTCGAGCACCGCCACGACCGTGCGCCCGGGGGGCTGTTCCATCCACCAGGGCCTGGCCTCGTCGAGGCTCTGGTGCTCGGGGAAGGCGTACGTCCGGCCCTCGGCCATGATCGCGGAGTAGAACGGGTGGATACGGGGCCAGTCCTCGTCGGAGGCGATGCGGATCTCCATTCGGCACAGGGTATGCGCTGTGGGAACAAGGGCCGGACGCAGAGCGAGCAGAGCGGTGGACCCACCCGCACTAGTTTCGTCCCCGTAAGCGCCCCGGGGAACCGGATGTGCGCCTGACGCAGCGTCAATTCCCTGTGCTGAAAAAGGAAAGAGAAGACCCATGGTCGACATCGCTTCGGTCCACGCCGCCCCGAGCCCGGACCTGCTCACCCCCGAGAACTCGATGATGCTGTTCGTCGACCACCAGCCGCAGATGTTCTTCGGCACCGGCAGCGGCGACCGCACCGGCATCGTCAACGCCACCGTCGGCCTGGCCAAGGCCGCGAAGATCTTCAACGTGCCGACCGTGCTCTCCACCGTCGCCGCCGAGTCGTTCTCCGGCCCGATCCTCCCGCAGCTGAAGGAGGTCTTCCCCGGCCAGGAGGTCATCGACCGCACCACGATGAACGCCTGGGAGGACGAGGCGCTGGTCGAGGCGGTCAAGGCGACCGGCCGCAAGAAGATCATCCTGTCGGGTCTGTGGACCGAGGTCTGCCTGGTCCTGCCGGCGCTCTCCGCGCTGGAGCAGGGCTACGAGGTGTACGTCGTCGCCGACGCCTCGGGCGGCGTCAGCCCGCTGGCCCACGAGCACGCCCTGCAGCGGATGACCGCCGCCGGCGCCGTGCCCGTCACCTGGCTCCAGGTGCTGCTGGAGCTCCAGCGCGACTGGGCCCGCGGCGAGACCTACGTCCCGGTGACCGAGCTGGTCAAGGAGCACGGCGGCGCCTACGGCCTCGGCCTGGTCTACGCCCAGTCGATGATCGACCCGCACGCCGCCGGCTGACCGGCCGAACCCCTCGCCACCCCCTGGCCGGGGGCGCGCGCCCCCCCCGCCGGGGGGCGCGGGCCGCCCGCCGGCCCCCCCCCCCAACAAAAGAAATAACAAAGACCGGGAAAGACGCGGGGGCGGGGGAC
>NZ_JBHYUU010000233.1:9736-10707 GCF_042749955.1 Kitasatospora sp. NPDC059462
AGCTGCGGGCGCCTCGCGCTCTGCTGCCGCCAGTACCGGCGGACCCCGGCCCGGGGGGGCGGCGCGGCCCCCGGGCGGCCCCCCCCCCCCCCCGGGGCGGCGGGCCCCGGCCGGCCTCCGGAACCCCCTGCGAAACAAAGGACTTCACCATGCCGTTCATCACCGTCGGCCAGGAGAACACCGCTCCGATCGAGCTCTACTACGAGGACCACGGCACCGGCCGGCCGGTCGTGCTGATCCACGGCTTCCCGCTCAACGGCGCCTCCTGGGAGCGCCAGAGCGCCGCGCTGCTCGACGCCGGCTACCGGGTCATCACCTACGACCGCCGCGGCTTCGGCCGCTCCTCGCAGCCGACCACCGGCTACGACTACGACACCTTCACCGCCGACCTGCACACCGTCCTGGAGACCCTGGACGTCCGGGACGCCGTGCTGGTCGGCTTCTCGATGGGCACCGGCGAGACCGCCCGCTACGTGGCCAAGTACGGCACCGAGCGGATCGCCAAGGTCGCCTTCCTCGCCTCGCTGGAGCCCTGGCTGCTGAAGAACGAGGAGAACCCGGAGGGCGCCGCCCCCCAGGAGTTCTTCGACGGCGTCGTGGCCGCCGTGAAGGCCGACCGGTTCGCCTTCTACACCGGCTTCTTCAACGACTTCTACAACCTGGACGAGAACCTCGGCACCCGGATCAGCGAGGAGGCGGTCCGCAACAGCTGGAACGTCGCGGCGAGCGGTGGCGCCTTCGCCGCCTCGGCCGCGCCGTCCACCTGGTACACCGACTTCCGTGCCGATGTCGCCCGCATCGACGTGCCGGCCCTGATCCTGCACGGCACCGGTGACCGCACCCTGCCGATCGACAACACCGCCCGCCGGTTCCACCAGGCGCTGCCGGCCGCCGACTACGTGGAGATCGAGGGTGCGCCGCACGGCCTGCTCTGGACCCACGCCGAGGAGGTCAACGCCGCGCTGCTGGCC
>NZ_JBHYUU010000234.1:0-10704 GCF_042749955.1 Kitasatospora sp. NPDC059462
GGCCGGCAGGCCGACCCGGGCCGCCTTGCGGCCGGTCCGGAAGTCCCGCACCCGCCAGCCCTGCGCCCGGGCGTGCCGCCGCAGCGCGCCGTCCGGGTTCACCACGTACGGGTGGCCGACCAGCGAGAGCATCGGGATGTCGTTGGCGGAGTCGCTGTAGGCGGCGCACCGGTCGAGGTCGAGCCGTTCGCGCCGGGCCAGCGCGCGCACGGCGGCCGCCTTGGCCGGGCCGTGCAGCAGCTCGCCGACCAGCCGGCCGGTGTACGCGCCGTCGCGGGCCTCGGCCACCGTGCCGAGCGCGCCGGTCATGCCGAGCCGGGCCGCGATGATCCGGGCCACCTCCACCGGGGCGGCGGTGACCAGCCAGACCCGCTGCCCGGCGTCCAGGTGCATCTGCACCAGTGCGCGGGTGCCGGGCCACACCTTGTCGGCGATGACGTCCTCGAAGACCTCCTCGCAGAGCGCCTCCAGGTCGGCGGTCCGCTTGCCGGCCACCACGCCGAGCGCGGTGTGCTTGGCGTCCGCCATGTGCTCCGGGTCCTCGGCGCCGTGCAGCCGGAACCAGGCCTGCTGCCAGGCGAACCGGGCGATGTCCCGGCGGCTGAGGAAGCCGCGCCGGTAGAGGCCGACGCCGAGGTAGAAGATCGCGGCGCCGCGCAGGATGGTGTTGTCGCAGTCGAAGAAGGCGGCGGCGCGCGGGTCGTCCGGTTCGGGCGTGTGGTTGCCCTCGGGGGCCCTGGGCGCCTTGCCGCGCCTGGCCGGCGGCGCCTCGCCGGGCTCGTCGGCGGGCGGCGTCGCCCCGGTGGGCGGCTCCGGCGCGGCCCGCAGGGCGGCCTCCGCCGCCTCGGCCGCGGCCTCGCCCGCCAGGGCGGTCCGGGAGCTGGTGGATCGCCTTGTCGGGATGAGCCTTCGGAGCACGGCCATGTCACCGAGCATAGCCAGCGACCTGCGCGGTAGCCGTGACGGCGGGGTGCCCGGCGGGTGAACGGGCGGAAGGCAGGTCGTGTCCGGCCGGTCCGTAGGGGCGTCGCACAATGGCGGGGTGAGCCCACTGCTGCGACGTGACAAGAACCCGGGGCCGAAGCCGGCCGACCGGACGGTGACCCTGGTGGCCAAGCCCGGCTGCCACCTGTGCGACGACGCCCGGGAGGTGATCGTCCGGGTGACGGCCGAGCTGGGCGCGGCCTTCGAGGAGAAGGACATCACCCAGGACGAGGAGCTCTACCGGCGCTACTGGGAGCAGATCCCGGTGACCTTGATCGACGGCCGCCAGCACGACTTCTGGCGGGTGGACGAGAAGCGCCTGCGCACCGCCCTCGGCGCCTGACCCCGCCCGCGCCCCCGCCCGCCGGGGGGTGCCCCCCGACCCCCGCCGTCCGGCGGGGGCGGTTCGCCGAATCGTTGCGAAGATTCCGCGTGCTCGGCTTGGGGCGCCCCCCTGCGGTCGGCTTACGATCGAACTCGTTTGCGCCCATGGGGGGCTGAGCACGCGAGGAGTGCCGCCATGCTTCCCGGCCGTTCCCCGGCAGCGCCCGCCGACCCCCCGGTGCCGGCCGCGCGCGGGGGCTTCGCCGTGGTGGACGTGGAGGCGACCGGCCGCAGCCCCTGGCGGCACCGGGTGGTCGAAGTGGCCGTGGTGCTGCTGGACGAGCGGCTCCGCCCGCAGGGCGAGTTCTGCACCCTGCTGGACCCGCTGGGCCCGGTCGGCCCCACCCATGTGCACCGGATCGAGCAGGAGGACGTCGAGGGCGCCCCGCGGTTCCGGGAGATCGCGCCGAGGCTGCTGGAGCTGCTGGCCGGCCGGGTGCTGGTCGGCCATCACGTCACCTGCGACCACGCGTTCCTGGACCGCGAGTTCGCCCGGATCGGGGTGCCGCTGCCGCCGGTGCCGCTGCTCTGCACCATGCGGCTGGCCCGCGCCCACCTGCCGGAGGCCCGCGGTTTCGGCCTGGCGGCCTGCGTGGAGGCGGCCGGTCTCGGCGGCTTCGCCGCGCACACCGCGCTGGGCGACGCCCGGGCCACCGCGGGCCTGCTGCGGCACTGCCTGGACGCGCCCTCCTGCCCGCCGGGGGACTGGACCGGCCCGCTGCGGGAGGCGGCCCGGGTGCCGTGGCCGAGACTGGGGCGGGCGCGCTCGCGCCCGTCCGGCGAGCAGGTCCCGCTGGTGGCGCGCGACGTCACCCGCCCGCCCGCCGTCCCCGCCCCGCGCGACCTGCCGGACCGTCCTCCGTACGGTTCCCGGCCACCCGCTGCACCGCCCCCGGCGACGGCCCGGAAAGCGGCCGGTGCTATGGGCTCGACGGCGTGATGCGCATCACTGTGCGGGGACAAATCGGACACCATCTTTGTGCACACGTTCACAAACGCATAGCCTGGCTGCCAAAGCCCAGCTTCACCCACAGGAGCACCGTGGCAATCGGCCGATCACCACAGAGCAGTTCGCAGACGCCCGACCCGGGCGCCGCGCGCCGACCCTCGCGTGCCCGGGGAATCCCCGAGGCGACGGTCGCCCGGCTGCCCCTCTACCTGCGCGCGCTCACCGCTCTCTCCGAGCGCTCGGTGCCGACCGTCTCCTCCGAGGAACTGGCCGCCGCGGCCGGGGTGAACTCCGCCAAGCTCCGCAAGGACTTCTCCTACCTGGGCTCCTACGGCACCCGCGGTGTCGGCTACGACGTCGAGTACCTCGTCTACCAGATCTCCCGCGAGCTGGGCCTGACCCAGGACTGGCCGGTCGTCATCGTCGGCATCGGCAACCTCGGCCACGCGCTCGCCAACTACGGCGGCTTCGCCTCCCGCGGCTTCCGGGTCGCCGCCCTGCTCGACGCCGACCCGGCCGTGGTCGGCAGCAGCGCGGCCGGCCTGCCCGTGCGCCACATGGACGAACTGGAGTCCATCGTGGAGAGCCAGCATGTCTCGATCGGCGTCATCACCACCCCGCCCGGCGCGGCCCAGCAGGTCTGCGACCGGCTGGTCGAGGCCGGTGTCACCAGCATCCTGAACTTCGCCCCGACCGTGCTGACCGTCCCGGACGGCGTGGACGTGCGCAAGGTGGACCTCTCCATCGAGCTGCAGATCCTCGCCTTCCACGAGCAGCGCAAGGCCGGCGACGAGCCGGACCGCACCGAGTCCGTGCTCGACCGGGCCCCCGGCCCGGTGCGCGCCGCCGCCGCCAAGCTCCGCCGGGCCGCCGGGGGCAGCGCCAAGACGCGCACGGCCGCCGAGGACGCGGACCCGGCGGCGAAGGGCAAGCCCGGCAACGCCGGCGAGGGCGAGCTGTCCGCGGTGATGCCGGCATGAGCACCGAGATTCGTGGGACCAGGGAGCGGGCGTGAGTCTTCTCGTCGTAGGGCTGAGCCATCGCACGGCCCCGGTCGGCGTGCTGGAGCGCGCCGCGCTGACCGGTGCGGTGCCGACCCGGCTGCTGCACGACGCGGCCGCGTCCGCGACCGTCGCCGAGGCCGCGCTGCTGAACACCTGCAACCGGATCGAGCTGTACGCCGACGTGGACAAGTTCCACGCCGGCGTCGCCGAGCTGTCCCTGCTGCTCGCCCACCACAGCGGGGTGGACCTGGAGGAGCTGACCTCGCACCTCTACGTCCACTACGAGGACCGCGCCGTCCACCACCTCTTCTCGGTGGCCTGCGGCCTGGACTCGATGGTGGTCGGCGAGGGCCAGATCCTCGGCCAGCTGCGCGACGCCCTGGCCAAGGCCCAGGAGGAGCACACCGCCGGGCGCGGCCTGAACGAGCTGTTCCAGCAGGCGCTGCGGGTCGGCAAGCGGGCGCACAGCGAGACCGGCATCGACAAGGCCGGCCAGTCGCTGGTGACCTTCGGCCTGGAGCAGGTCGCGGTCGGCGCGGGCGAGATCGCGGGCAAGCGGGCACTGGTGGTCGGCGCGGGCTCGATGAGCTCGCTGGCCGCCGCCACCCTGGTCCGCGCGGGCGTGACCGACCTGCTGATCGCCAACCGGACGCCGGCCCGGGCCGAGCGGCTGGCCGAAATCCTCGGCTCCGACGTCGCCCGCACCCTGGAGCTCGCCAAGGTGCCCGAGGCGCTGGCCGACGTCGACCTGGTGATCTCCTGCACCGGCGCGGCCGGCGTGGTGATCAAGGCGGACGACGTCGCCGCCGCCGTCGCCGCGCGTGCGTCCTCGACCCCGCTCGCCTTCCTCGACCTCGCCATGCCGCGTGACGTCGACCAGGCCGTGCACGAGCTGCCCGGCGCCCTGCTGGTCGACCTGGAGAGCCTCTCGCACGCCCACGCCGCCACCCCCGGCGCGGGTGACGTCGACGCCGTCACCGGCATCGTCGCCGACGAGGTCACCGCCTTCGGCGCCGCCCAGCGGGCCGCGCGGATCGCCCCCACCGTGGTGGCGCTGCGCGCGATGGCCTCCGAGGTGGTGGCCGCCGAGCTGGGCCGCCTGGACTCCCGGCTGCCCGGACTGGACGAGCGCTCGCGCGCCGAGATCGGCCAGACCGTCCGCCGGGTGGTCGACAAGCTGCTGCACGCGCCCACCGTGCGGGTGAAGCAGCTGGCCGCCGAGCCCGGCGGCGCCTCCTACGCGGAGGCCCTGCGCGAACTCTTCGACCTCGACCCGGCCGCCGTGCACGCGGTCTCGGGCACCCCGATCGGCGCCCAGCAGCCTGCGGGCGGGAGCGCCGGATGAACCGTCAGCCATCCCACGAGTACCACCGGGACGATCACCTCATGAATGGTCAACCGCTCACCGGCCGGACGCCGGAAGCCACCGCGGCCCCCCTGCGGCTCGGCACCCGGCGCAGCGCGCTCGCCATGGCCCAGTCGGGCATGGTCGCCCGGGAGGTGACGCGCCTCACCGGACGCCCCGTCGAGTTGGTGGAGATCACCACCTACGGCGACACCTCCCGTGAGGCGCTGGCCCGGATCGGCGGCACCGGGGTGTTCGTCTCCGCGCTGCGCGACGCGCTGCTGGAGGGCCGGATCGACTTCGCCGTGCACTCCCTCAAGGACCTGCCGACCGCCGAGCCCGCGGGCCTGGTGCTGGCGGCCGTCCCGCAGCGCGAGGACAGCCGTGACGCCGTGGTGGCGCGCGAGGGCCTGGCGCTGGGCGAACTGGTGGAGAAGCTGGCCGGCGCGGGCCGCCCGGCCCGGATCGGCACCGGCGCGCCGCGCCGGATGGCGCAGCTGAACGCCTGGGCCCGGGCCAACGGCGCCCAGCTGGAGACGGTCGCGATCCGCGGCAACGTGGACACCCGGATCGGTTTCGTCACCTCCGGCGAACTGGACGCGGTGGTGCTGGCCACGGCCGGCCTGAACCGGCTCGGCCGCGACGCCGAGATCACCGAGCACCTCGGCCACGAGGTCATGATCCCGGCCCCGGGCCAGGGCGCGCTCGCCGTCGAGTGCACCACCGCCAACACCGGCCTGACCGCCGCCCTGTCGGCCCTCGACCACGCCCCCACCCGGGTCGCGGTGGCCGCCGAGCGCGCCCTGCTGGCCACCCTGGAGGCCGGCTGCTCCGCGCCGGTCGCCGCGCTGGCCGGCTGGAACCACCAGACCGAACTGCGGCTGGAGGGCGTGGTCGGCACCCCCGACGGCGCCACCCTGCTGAAGATGTCCGCCCACGGTCCGATCGTCCTCGACGAGACCGCCGAGCAGCAGGCGGCGGCCCTCGGCCGCGCGCTGGCCGCGCGGCTGCTCGACGAGGGCGCGGCCGCCCTGATGGGGGAGCGAGCCCGATGAGCCCCACCGCCGCCACCGACAGCCCGTTCCCGGCCGACAGTCCCTTCGGGGGCACGATCCCCTCCGCCGGCCGCTGCACCTTCCTGGGCGCGGGCCCCGGCGACCCGGGCCTGCTGACCCTGCGCGCGGTCGAGGTGCTGGCCTCCGCCGACGTGCTGGTCGCCGACCCGCTGACCGCCGCCGCCGTGCGCAGCCACTGTCCGTCCGGCGTGCAGGTGCACGCCCCGGGCGCGGAGGGCCCGGACTTCGACCTGGCCCGCCTGGTCGCCGAGGCCGTGCGGTCCGGCAAGCACGTGGTACGGACCGTCGACGGCGACCCCGGCCTGGACGGCTGCGCGGCCGAGGAGATGCTCGGCTGCGCCGGTGCCGGGATCGCCTTCGAGGTGATCCCGGGCGTCGCCCAGTCGGTCGGCGTGCCGGCCTACGCGGGCGTGCCGCTGCGCGGCGCGGCCGGCACCGACGTCCGCTTCGTGGAGGCCGCGGCGCTGCTGGCCGGCTCCCCGGTGGACCTGGGCGCGCCGGAGACCACCCTGGTGGTGCGCACCACCCTGGGCCAGCTGCCGGCCACCGCCAACGCGCTGGTGTCCAACGGCCGCAAGCCGGACTCCGCGCTGAGCGCGACGCTCTCCGGCACCACCACCCGCCAGCGCACCTTCACCGCGACCCTGGCCTCCATCGCGGCGGACCTCAAGGCCGCCCGGGTGCTGCCCTCCCCGGTCTCCGCCCCGGTCGACCCGGCGACCGCGGTGATAGCCGTGGTCGGCGAGCAGGTCGCCCACCGCGCCTCGCACTCCTGGTTCGAGACCAAGCCGCTGTTCGGCTGGAACGTGCTGGTGCCGCGCACCAAGGAGCAGGCGCACGGCCTCTCCGAGCAGCTGCGCTCCTACGGCGCGGTGCCGCAGGAGGTGCCGACCATCGCGGTCGAGCCGCCGCGCACCCCGCAGCAGATGGAGCGGGCGATCAAGGGCCTGGTCACCGGCCGCTACGAGTGGATCGCCTTCACCTCGGTGAACGCGGTGCGCGCGGTGCGCGAGAAGTTCGAGGAGTACGGCCTGGACGCCCGGGCGTTCGCCGGGATCAAGGTCGCGGCGGTCGGCGAGACCACCGCGCAGGCGCTGGTGGACTTCGGCGTGAAGCCGGACCTGGTGCCCTCCGGCGAGCAGTCCGCGGCCGGGCTGCTGGAGGACTGGCCGCCGTACGACCCGGTGTTCGACCCGATCGACCGGGTGCTGCTGCCGCGCGCCGACATCGCCACCGAGACCCTGGTGGCCGGCCTGGTCGAGCTGGGCTGGGAGGTCGACGACGTGACGGCGTACCGGACGGTGCGCGCCTCGCCGCCGCCGGCCGAGACCCGTGAGGCGATCAAGGGCGGCGGTTTCGACGCGGTGCTGTTCACCTCGTCCTCGACCGTGCGGAACCTGGTCGGCATCGCGGGCAAGCCGCACAACGTGACCGTCATCGCCTGCATCGGCCCGGCCACCGCCAAGACCGCCGAGGAGCACGGCCTGCGGGTCGACGTGATGGCCCCGGCGCCGTCGGCGGCCGCGCTGGCCCAGGCCCTGGCGGACTTCGGGGCCAAGCGCCGGGACACCGCGACCGCCGCGGGCGAACCGGTCTACCGCCCCAGCGAGCGCCGTCCCGGCTCGCGCCGCAAGGCGGCGCGCTGACGCGGCGCCGCACCAGGGACCGGGGGCGGCCCGACCGCCGCCCCCGGCATCGCACCATCGTCCGGAGAGAGAAGCCGTGTCCGCTGAATTCCCGTACGTCCGCCCCCGCCGGCTCCGTTCGACCCCGGCGGTGCGCCGGCTGGTCGCCGAGACCCGGCTGCACCCGGCGGAGCTGATCCTGCCCGCCTTCGTGCGCGAGGGGATCACCGAGCCGAAGCCGATCTCGTCGATGCCCGGCGTGGTCCAGCACACCCGGGACTCCCTGCGCAAGGCCGCGGTGGAGGCCGCCGAGGCGGGGATCGGCGGCATCATGCTGTTCGGCCTGCCCGAGGTGAAGGACGCCACCGGCTCCGAGGGGACCAACCCGGAGGGCATCCTCCAGCAGGCGATCCGCGACGTGGTCGCCGAGGTCGGCGACCGGCTCGTGGTCATGTCGGACCTCTGCCTGGACGAGTTCACCGACCACGGCCACTGCGGCGTGCTGGCCGCGGACGGCAGCGTGGACAACGACGCCACCCTGGCGCGCTACGCCGAGATGGCCGTGGTCCAGGCCGAGGCCGGCGTCCACATGGTCGGCCCCTCGGGCATGATGGACGGCCAGATCGCCGTGATCCGCCGGGCCCTGGACGAGGCCGGGCACCAGGGCGTGGCCGTGCTCGCCTACACCGCCAAGTACGCCTCCGCCCTGTACGGGCCGTTCCGCGAGGCCGTCAACTCCTCGCTCCGGGGCGACCGCAAGACCTACCAGCAGGACCCGGCCAACGCCCGGGAGGCGCTGCGCGAGCTGGAGCTGGACCTCGCCGAGGGCGCCGACATGGTGATGGTCAAGCCCGCCATGCTCTACCTGGACGTGCTGCGGCAGGTCGCCGACGCCTCCCCGGTGCCGGTGTCCGCGTACCAGATCTCCGGTGAGTACGCGATGGTCGAGGCCGCCGCCGCCAACGGCTGGATCGAGCGGGAGCGCACCATCCTGGAGACCCTCACCTCGATCCGCCGGGCCGGCGCCGAGCAGGTCCTCACCTACTGGGCCGTCGAGGCCGCCGCGCTGCTGAAGTAGCGGCTGCCGCGGCAGCACCCGCGCACGCCGAAGGCCGGGCCCCTCCGACGGGAGGGACCCGGCCTTCGTGCGCGCGTCCGGTCAGTCGCCGAGGTGGGCGAAGCCGCCGCCACCGCCGAAGAGGGCGGTGGAGGTGGCGGCACCTCCGCCGAACTCGCCGGCCTCGATGTGCGAGGTGTGGGCGATGCCGCCGCCCCCGCCGGCCGCGAACACCGGGTCGGCGGAGGCGACGAACCCGCCGCCGCCGGCCACGCCGACGTGCGCGGACGCCGCGGGGGCGGCGACGCCGGCCAGCGCCAGCGCGCCGATCGCGGTCAGGGTGATCTTGCCCAGCATGCTCTTCATGGATCTGCCCTTTCTTCCGGAGCGCCCGGTGCGGACGCTCTGCCTTGGGGGGTGCCGTCGGAACGCCCGGAGGGCCCGGGGACCAGACGTCCCCGGGCCCTCCGTCGCGCCGTGCGGCTGGATCAGCCGATCAGGTGCGAGACACCCGCGTCGCCCGAGGACTGGGTGTTCTGGCCCACGTTGCAGATCTGCTTCGGGGTGCTGTTGAGGACCGGGACCTCGATCGGCACGGCGATGCCGATGATGCCGACCGCGACGTTGTGGATCTCCGGCAGGCAGATGTTCGGGTTGTCCAGCACGTGGGAGTTCGGGCTGTGGTCGCCGTAGGTGCCGGTGTGGTTGGTGCCGCCGTTGCCCTGGGCGGAGACGGCGGCGCCGTCCGAGTCGGCGATGGCGCCGGCCGAGCCCGCGGACATCGCGATGGCGGCGGCGGCCAGGCCCGCGGCGGCGAGGGACTTCTTGATCATTTCGGTGTTCCTCTCGGGGGGTGAATCGGGGAGCGATTCGAAGGTGGTCGGTTCGGGTTGTGACTCTGCCGGGACGGGCGGGTCAGCCGATCAGGTGCGAGACGCCCGCGTCGCCGTGGCTCTGGGTGCCCTGGCCCTGGGTGCAGTACTGCTTGCCACCGCTGTTCGCGATCGGGACCTCGACCGGGACGGCGACGCCGAGCACGCCGACCGCGATGTTGTGGATCTCGGGCAGGCAGACGTTCGCGTTGTCCAGGAAGTGGAAGTTCGGGCTGTGGTTGCCGACGGTGCCGGTGAAGTTGGTGCCGCCGTTGCCCTGGAACGACCCGGCGGCGCCGTCCGCGTCGCCGATGGCCGAGGCCGGCGTGGCGGCGGCGGCCAGCGCCGCGGCGGCCAGGCCGGCGGCGGCGAAGGACTTCTGGATCATGAGGAGATCCCTCTCTGAAAAGCTCGGTTTCCGTGCGGTTTCCGTGCGTACAACGCGTTCAACGCTCAGACCCGGTCTGCGGTCACTGACGTCCAGATCAAAGAATCACGGCTCGGAAGGTTACGGGGATTCCGGAAAAGAGTCCGGGAGGCGCGGCGGTGGAGAGATTCCGGTCGGATTATTAACCCGAACCGGTTAACCGCCGCCATCGGGGGCGCCGGTCGCTCGTTGAGCCCATTGCTTTCGGTCGCGCCCGCGCGGCCGACTCCCCCTTTGATCTCCAGTACGGACAGGCAGAACGGTGAAAAGCATGAGGTTCTCCAAGCGGGCCGGCGCGATGCTGCTGGCGGTCGGTGCGGGCGTGCTCGCCTCCCAGGGGGCGGCCTCCGCCGCCCCGGTCAGCCCCGAGCAGGTCGGGGCGCTGGAGGACCAGCTGGCCACCCAGCAGGTACCGGTGGACATCCCGCTGGCGCCGCTGGACAGCCGGATCTCGGGCGGCATCCCGACCTCGCTGCTGATGCCGCCGCCGCCCGCCCACACCACCGGGGACGCGCTGATCCCGGACCGCATCGTGCCGGCGCTCGGGATCGGCAAGGTCGCCCCGACCGCGAAGGCCGAGCTGCCGCTGCCGCTGGTCGACCGCAGCGCCGACCTCGGCGAACTGCTGCTGGACGCCCCGGCCGCGCCGCTGCACGCCGACACCCCCGCGGTCGGCATCGGCAAGCCGCTCGCGCTCGTCGAGGACGGCACCGGCCAGCTGGCCGACGGCCGGCTCAAGCTGGACGAGATCGACCCGCGGCTGATCACCGGAGCCGTCCAGGCGGTGCCCGGGGCCAAGGCCTCCCTGGGCAACGAGGACGAGCGGATCTCGGTCACCGACTCGCTGGGGACCCTGGCCGCCACCGCGACCGCCACCACCACCGGCGTCGTCTCGGAGACCGGCCTGGCGGGCCTGGCGCAGGCCTAGCAGGACGCCCAGGGCGCCTCGGGATCCCCGGGGACGCCCCGGGACTCCCCGGG
>NZ_JBHYUU010000235.1:0-10695 GCF_042749955.1 Kitasatospora sp. NPDC059462
GTCACGTCAAAACGCGCCACGCCCCCGAGTTCTACCAGACACACCAGCCCGCCATCAGGGCCAGGCCAAGATCCGAACCTTGAACAGCTCCTAGGTCCGGGCCCGCGCCGAGCACGACTTCGACAGGAGGAAAGCCTGGAAGATTCTTCGCGGCTGCCGTTGAAGGGCGACGGTCTCCACCACGCGATGAGCGGCATCGCCCGCCTGCACGACTTCACCTTCAGGGGATAGACAAGCGGACCGAACACCAACTGGCCTCGCCCGTACCAGCCCGAAGATCCTTTACGCGAAAACCCTTAGCCGCCGACCGAATCATCGGCGGTTTGCCTGATAGCCGGGTGAGACCCGGCGAATCCGATCTACGCGGTGCACCGATGGAACGTTCAGGCGGCGATCAGCTCCTTTCGTAGGTCCTCGGGGAAGAGAAAGCTAAGGGAGTTCCGGCAGATGTAGGCCTTCACCTTGGACTTCAGGAGGAGTTGCCGCTGGCCGGCGATATCGCTACTGGCCCACTCCGAAGCGAAGGTCGATCCCGTGGGGCGAAATTCCCTAGGGCTCGCGTGCACCGCTTGCGCCGCAGTCTTGCGGCGGTCTGCCAACCCATTAATGCGGCGAAGGTATTCCTCCCTTCCGCCTTCGTACTCGTAGAGGCCCATGTCCTTCTCGGCCCGGACATCTTTCATTGCCCTGGATATGGATTCGACTGTCTCGCCGTTATCCATAGGAGCATCGGACGGTACCGGCTCGACGACCTGTACCGTCGAGAACAAATGGGCGATGAGGGCGTTGAACTGCTCCTCGACGAAGTCCATGGGAGCTGCAGTGTTACATCGCTTAGCGGAACTGCCGGAGGTGACGCCACATCGATAGTATCCGCACTCGGTTCCTCCCGTCCGGATTATCCAGCGATAAGCCACATGTCCACATTCGGCGCAGAAGACTGAGCCGAGATATGGATAGGGCTCGCTCACCCGCTTCGTTCGAGTGGGGCGCGTTGCCTCGAGAGATGCTTGCAGGTGCTGCCATTCATCTGGAGTGAGGATCGCATCGGCGGCCCGAATGGGATCTCCTTGGGTGTCGTAGACAATCCTGTGGAAGCCGGTGGATCCGCCGGTCATCTTCAATCCGAGGCAGGCGGGAGAGGTGAGAATTTTCCCAATCGACGCAGGATTCCACCGGACCGAGGTGACAGGTGACCCGTTCTGTAGCCGGATCCAGTTCCGTGGTGTGGGCACTTCTCGCTGGCTCAGCCTGCGGGCCATCTCGCTTTGTGAAACCCCGGTGATGGCCCAGCAGTACATCTCCCGGACGATCGCGGACGTCACCGGGTCGATCTCCAGGACCTTCCCGCCACTGTCCAACGGGACGATCCGGTACCCGTAGGGCGGTCGGCCGCCGGCCCAGCGACGTGTCCCCCTGAGGAAGCGGTGGGCATCCGCGACGCGCGCGGATATCTTCCGTGCCTCCATGCGGGCAAATACGGAAGCCATATAGGCCATGGCCTCTCCCAGGTCGCTGGAGAGGTCGAATGTATCATCCACAAAAATGAGGTTCTTGCGGTGTTTGTCGCACCAACGGATCATGTCCGAAAGGTCGGCCGGACTTCGGACGATCCGATCCAGTTTCCAGAAGATCATGACATCGAATTCGTGGTGGCGATTCTTCATCCAATCGCCCAGTTGCGGCCGATCGATCGGCCGCAACTTAGTGGCAGAGACGTCCAGATCCTCGGCGTAGCCGACTATGTGGTAGTCCTTCATCTGGGCCATCAATCGGCCCTTTTCACGCTGGCGCGCCGGCGATGTACTTTCATCGGTGGCTACCGATAGCCGAACTCCGATCAGGGCGCGCTTGCGCGGTTCCATGCTTCCATCCATGCGAACGACTGAGATGCGCACCGATCGGTGGCACCTGCGAGTGTTCGCGTCGGATGGCTCGATGTATCGAGCCGATCTTGTGCTATGGAGCCGCCGCTGCCTGGCCTGAACTTGTGCACACTCGGCCTGACCCGCGCGCAGGCCACCGTGAACCCGGTGAACATCCCCGCCGTCGTCCCGCTACGAGGTGGGCGGATGTCATGGCTGGAGGGCTCTACAGCCCTGGGGGCGCGGCGCCGTCGGTCGCGTTGTCGGGGTGCGGGGGAAGATCGACTCCGCACGCTGCGAGTTCGGCGTACTGCAAGGACGGGAGTGAGCGCTCGGTGCGGGCAGGCGGTTGCGTGACCGTGGTGCGTAACGGGTGCCTGCCAAGGCCTTTGCTTCTGGTCCTGGCCGACGGCGATGGTCTAGGCGGGGGTGGCGCACTGGCAGGGGTGTTCGCGTGGCAGGACACCGAGGCCGTGCAGGGTGTACACGGTCAGTGCGGGCGGGGAGGAGGCTGCGTTCGTGCCCAGCCGGGCGTGGAGCCTGGTCATCTGCGACTTGAGCGTGCGGCGGCTCGGGCCGCCGCGTTCGGCGAGGTCCGTGAGTGTGTAGCCGTGTGTGAGGTCCGTCATGGTGGCCAGGTCGTGCGGCTCGACTAGGACTTGTCCGGTCGATCATGTGATTGCTGCCCGCCTGCCGCGATCGTTGACCAGGGAGGCTCATGGTGAGCTCATCAACGCTGAGCGGAGGCTGTGTCTGCTCGGTGCTGTCGGTGAGAAGCAGGCGTTGCAGTCGGTTGCGGGGCAGTGCCAGTGCGGGTTTGTGTGCGGGAGTGACGTCGCCCCCCCCGGGGTGGGGGGGGCGACGTCGGCGGTGCGGGTGGGGTCAGTTGCCGATGGTGCGGCTGGCGGCCGGGGACGCGGCGTCGTCGGCCTGGGCGGCGGGTTCGACGGTGTGGCGCTTGACGATCAGGACGACGATCAGGACGACCTGGAGGGCGATCGGCAGGATCATGCCGGGGGAGGTCTTCGGGTCGGTGCCGACGGAGTTGGAGACGAGGCTGAAGTCCCACAGGCCGTGGACCAGCATCGGCAGCAGCAGGACGCCGCCGACGCGCAGGCACAGGTAGAAGAAGTAGCCGGAGGTGGAGACGATCACGGCCTGGAGGACAGCCTGGGCGCCTTCGCCGAAGGCGTTGCTGACGTGGACGAGGCCGAAGATGACCGAGGACCACAGGGCGACCTTGCCCTCGCTGTATCCGGCGCGCTTGAAGACCTGGACGCCGATGCCGCGGAACATCAGCTCCTCGCCGATGCCCACCAGCGCGGTCATGGCGGCCAGGGCGAGGACGAGGGAGAGCGGCTGGTTGGCGAGGTTGGGGTAGTTCACGCCGATGACGGCGACCACCAGCATCGAGATCGGCACGAAGCGGACCCAGCGGCGTACCGGGGCGCGGTAGTTGAGGACGTTGCCCCACCAGCCGAGCCAGGTCACCACGGCGGCGCCGAACAGGGCGGAGATGCCGATGGGGATCACGCCGTTGCGGATGATCGCCTCGGTGGTGGGGAACTGGCTGTCGCCGCCGGCCCGGTCGACGCCGACCAGTGCGCCGAGGCCCTGGATGATCACCAGGTAGACGACGACCACGGCCAGGAACCAGGGCCAGGTCAGCCGGCGCCCGGCCGGGGCGGGGGACGGGGAAGCGGACACGGGGCAACTCCTCGGGGTGGGGGAACGAGCCCCTCAGCGGGGCGGATAAGTCGTCGCATAGATATGAAAAATTGTTAAAGAATACGCAAAGGTGCCTAATCGGACACGGCGCGGTGACGGCGCGACGGCCGCCCCGCGCGGAGCGCGGACGGCGTGCCCGGCCGGAAGGACCCGGGCACACCGGGGGAAGGCCGGCCGGGAGCGGGCGGGGCGGCCGGAAGCGTGATCAATTCCGGCGGGGCCGGTCAGTTTCGATCTTCCCCGGCGCCACGGCAGCCCGGTCTGATCGAATGACCGGCAACCGGCACCTGCCGCCCTCCCACACCCTGGAGTTCCCGTGAACCTGCTCGACGAGATCCTGAAGATCGTCAACGCCGTGGGGCCGATCGTCGCGCCGCTGATCAGCAACCGTGACGTGAAGCACGACATCAAGCCGCTCTCCTGACCCCGCCCCGCACCAGACAGGAGGAGCCGTGCGCCTCGCCGCCCTGCTCCGGGGCATGGCCTCGACCCTATTCGCGCCCCGCCCGCCCCGCACCGAACGGGACCAGCCCCTTACCCGGGCGCAGATCCTCGCCCTCCTGGACGAGCTGCCGGTCAGCGAATGGCGCTACGACTGGGACCCCGACACCCTGCACATCGGCCCGATGGCCCAGGACTGGCGGGCCGCCTTCGGCTACGGCCGGCGCGCCACCACCATCGACGTCGTCGACGCCAACGGCGTCCTGATCGCCGCCGTCCAGGAACTCTCCCGCCGCCTGCGCCACCTCGAAGAACAGCAGGCCGCGCAGCCGGCCTGCCCCTGCGCCCACCAGCGCACGGCCGCACCCGCCCCCGTTTCCGCACCGTGAAGGAGAAGCCCGTGTCCCTCACCCAGGCGCTCGTCAGCCTGCTCAACGCCCTCGGCCCCATCCTCGGCCCCCTGTGACCGGCCGCCCGACCCTGCGGCCCTCGACCTCCCGCGACAAGGACCTGCCCGTGCACACCACCCGCCGCGTCCCCGTCCGCGCACCGCGCGCGGCCACCATCGCCCTGCTCACCTCCACCGCCGTGCTGACCTTCGGGGTCTCGGTGCGCGAGATCTTCCAGATCTACGCCGCCTTCGGCGCCTGAACCGCCCCCCCCAGCCGGGCCCCGCAGCAGACCGCCTGCCGTGAACCGGCCGTACCCGCCACGGAATACGGCCGGTTCACCGCTTGCGGCCCACCGCCCACAGCCGGAAGGCTCCGGGAAGATCACGCCCTGCAACGGGGCCCGGCACGGGAAGAGGCACGACGATGGCACAACGGCGGGGCGGGGCGCGGCGGACGGCAGCGGCGGTTCTGGGGGCGGTCCTCACGGCGGCCGGACTGGCCGTCGGCGGGGCGGGGACGGCAGCCGCGGTCACCGGCGGGAGCGACGCCACGCCGGGTGCCCACCCCTACCAGGTGTCGCTGCAGTCCCAGGGCCCCACCGGCTGGTCCCACATCTGCGGCGGCTCCGTCATCGGCCCGCAGTGGGTGCTCACCTCCGCCCACTGCCTCGAAGGCAGGACCGCCGGCCAGCTGCGGATCGCCGCCGGCTCCGACACCCTCTCGCCCGCCGGCACCCTGCGCCCGGTGCAGGAGGTGCGCACGCACGAGAACTACAACGGCAACGCCACCGGCCTGCCCAACGACATCGCCGTCCTGAAACTCGCCGCCCCTCTCACCTACAGCCCGCAGATCCAGCCCATCGCCCTGCCCGCCCTTCCCGACCTGCTCGGCGGCACCGCCACCCTCACCGGCTGGGGACGCACCACCGGCGGCGGCACCGGGTCCAACACCCTCCAGCAGGCCACCGTCATCACCCTGACCGTCGGCGAGTGCCAGCTGCGCTGGCCGCTCCAGAACATCGGCCTCACCCACGTCTGCACCTACGACAAGGGCTCCGGCATCTCCGCCTGCAAAGGCGACAGCGGCGGCCCCCTCGTCCAGAACGGCCGCCTCATCGGCATCGTCAGCTGGGGCGTCACCACCTGCAGCGGCGCCTACCCCTCCGTCTACACCAACACCGGCGCCTACCGCCTGTGGATCACCACCCACACCGGCATCTGACCCGGCGGACGAGCGCGAGCGCACAGCCCGGCCGCTCAGGTGCGGAGCCAGATGACCAGGGCGGCTACGGTGACGGTGCCCTGGTAGACGTAGCCGCGCTTGTCGTATCTGGTGGCCGCCGCTCGGGCGTGCTTCAGCCTGTTGATGGACCGCTCGACGGTGTTGCGCTTCCTGTACCGCTCGTCGTCGAAGGCCGGAGGCCGTCCGCCGCGTGAGCCCTTGCGCAGGCGGGCGGCCCGACTGTCGGTCTTCTCCGCGATGGTGTGCCGGATACCGCGCCTGCGCAGGTAGGCACGGCACGGGCCGTTGCTGTAGGCCTTGTCCGCGGCCAGGCTGTCGGGCTTCTTGCGGGGCCTGCCCGGTCCGGTCCGCGGGACGCGAATCTTCTCCAGCACGCGCTCGAACTGCGTGCAGTCCGCCCGCTGCCCTGACGTGACGATCAGTGACAGCGGGCGGCAGCGGCCGTCCGCGCTCAGGTGGACCTTGGTGGTGAACCCGCCACGCGAGCGGCCCAGGCCCTCGCCTTCTGCACCGCCTCCACCAGGCGGGCGACGAGGCTCCGCCGTGGCCTCTCGTCCTGGTGTTCCCCTGGCCCAGCCCCCTTTGAGGCCAGGGCCGGCGGCGGATCGGTGCGAGCCCCGGCCGCGTGCTGGTGGGCCCGCACGATGGTGGAGTCGACGGAGATGTCCCAGTCGATGTCGCCGGCCGCGTCCGCTTCCGCCTGGACCCGCTGAAGCAGCCGATCCCACGTCCCGTCGGCCGACCACAACCGGTGGCGTTCGTAGACGGTCTTCCGAGGCCCGAACCTCTCGGGGAGATCGCGCCACTGAACACCGGTCCGCACTCGGTGCAAGATCCCGTCGATCACTTGCCGATGGTCACGCCACCGGCCACAACGCCTGTTGCTGACCGGCAGGAACGGCCGCAGCCGTTCCCACTCGGCATCCGTCAGATTTCCCCGCCCCATGCCCAAACCAACGAACCAGCCGAATGACAGTCACATGGTCGCCCGGACAAGCCCTAGTACTGCAACGGTGCTTAGCGTGATGAGGCTTCGGTTTTCGGGCTGTGGCCTCGTCGTTTGTAGTGGCTGGTCCGGGCCTGGTGCTGGCGTCGGCGGCGCCAGTGGGACCAGTGCAGGACGTGGGCGATGCTGCGGCGGACCGGCTGGGCGAGGCCGGTGATCAGCCGGCGGATCTCGGGGACGGTGAGTGGGATCAGGTCTGGCGTTCGAGCGGGTCCGGCCCCTTTTCGAGCTGCTGGGCGCGCAGGACGGCGAGGTAGGCGTGGGTGGCCATAGCGAGGGTGATGTGCCGATACCAGCCCTGGTGGCGGCGGATCTGGTAATCGTCCAGGCCGCACTGGCCCTTGGCGGTCTGGAAGCACTCCTCGATGGCCCAGCGGGCACCCGCGACGGCGATCAGCTCGTTCAGGGTGGTCTCGGCGGGCGCGTAGGCGATGTAGTAGGCGACCTTCGTCGGGTCGGTGACGCTGCGGCGGGCGAGCACCCAGTGCCGCCGGTCCGGGCGGTGCCAGGGACGGACTTCGACGCGGGCCCAGTCGTAGATCCGCGGGCCGTGGGAGCCGTCGCCGCACGAGCGGCGCTTCCACTTCTGTCGCGACAGCCCCGCGACCAGATCGTGGAGTCGGTGGTCCATCGCCCAGCGGGTGACCACGGTGTCGTGCCGGGTGGTGGCCACGACGTGGAAGACGTCGGCCTGTTCGAGCTCTGTGCGCCAGCCCTTGCTGTTGCCGTAGCCGGCGTCCGCGGTCACCCACCGGAACGGGATCCCGTCGTCGATCGCCCGGCGGACCATCCGGCGGGCGAGCTGGTGCTTGGTGGCGAACTCGATCTCGTCGCCGATTCCTTCGGCCCGGCAGCGCTCGCGGTCGTCCATCCAGGACTTCGGCAGGTAGAGCGCCCGGTCGATCAAGGTCCGGCCAAGTGGCCCGGAGTAGGCGAGGAAGACGCCTACCTGGCAGTTCTCGGTGCGGCCGGCGGTGCCGGAGTACTGCCGCTGGACCCCGGCCGACCGCACACCCTTCTTCAGGAACCCGGTGTCGTCCACGATCAGCACGCCGCCGGGGTCGGCCAGGTGCTCGACGATGTACTCGCGCACGTCGTCGAGCACCCCGTCCGCGTCCCAGTCGATCCGGTTCAGCAGCCGCTGGATCCGGTCCGGGCCACCGTGACCCGCCTCCTCGGCCACCGTCCAGCCGTTCTTGCGCTCCAACGGCGCCAGCAGACCCCGCATGTACGCCAGCGCCGACTCCCGCGACTCACTCCGCGCGAACCGGTGCGCAAACCGCCCGTGCAGCCCAGCCAACCCATCCGACCAGCAACGAGCATCAACCTCGGATATGTCCCCACCCATGAACAGCCCAACGAGCGAACCCGGCGAACGCCACGGTAAGCACCGTTGCAGTACTAGGGGATCAGACCTCGATCGGCGTCAGCCCGGGGTAGACGTCCTGCCAGCGGTAGCGGCGGCAGTGGAAGTGCCAGTGGGCGAAGGCGGTCATGTAGCGGTCGAGATGGGGGCGTTGCTCGTCGGTGGCGAGTGCCAGCACGCGGCGGTAGGCTGCGAGGCCGCTGTCCAGACTTCGGCGGTAGGCGAGGAGGTAGGGGATGTTCTCGCTCACCGCTCGGCGGCGGATCCGGCCGGTGGCGAAGTCCTCCCCGTGGAGCGCTTCCTTGTAGAACGACAGGACATCGTTGATGTCGTTGAGAAAGGCCACGCAGGAACTCAGCGCCGCCGCCCAGAAGGCGCGGTTGCGGGTGGCCTCCAGGCAGGGATCGGTGAACTGCAGCGAGGTGAACCAGAACTGCGAGAAGCCGTTGAAGACCCGGACGAAGTCGCTGTCGACCTCGTCGGCCGCCTCCGGTGTGAACTCCGCCTCCATGAGGACGCCGGTGATCGCGTTGTGGAAGAAGGTCTTGAAGACGGCGAGGAAGGTCGGATCGCAGTACCGTGCGATCTCACCGAACATGTGCCGGATGTAGCGCGCGTTCGGCGAGGAGGCGCCCTGCTCGGGCAGCAGGCAGGCCCGTAGAACGGCTTCGGCCTGCGCCCGGTCGTGGCAGCACACATCGTCGAGGTTGGTGGCGAACACCCAGATGCGGTCCAGCGCGAGGGCGAGGCCGTCGTCGGCGACGGGTACCAGGAGGGCACGCATCAGCGTGATGTGGTCCGTGGTGGCGGGAGGGACGGTGACACCGAACGTCTCGAATTCGGCGGTGAGCAGCCGGGCGCCGGTGTGGGCCTGCCCGCGGTCGACGGACGGATCGAAGGCGTCGACGAAGGCGATCATCCTGTCCACCAGGCCCGAGTCCAGGACACTGGCGACCATGCTGCGGTGCCGGGGATCGGGAACGGCGTCGAGAGCGCTTCTCGCCGTGTAGCGCAGTGTGTCCAGGCCAGGTGGCCGGGGGTGCCGGATAGTCGAGCGGGCCGTCGGGTCCATACCGCGTCCTTTCGTACGTCTCTCGCGGCCGGGGCCGGAGGCGTGCCAGCTCGGCCTCGCCCATACTCACACCGTCGGCCGGCCTCTGTCTGCTGACACGACGTCGTGCGCCCGGATGTACACCCGCCACCCGCCGCCATTGACAGGAGCGGCACGGAGTGGGCGCCGCAGCCGCGGTCGCACGTATGCCGCATCCACCGCCGACCCGCTCCGGGAACCCGTCCACCTCCCTCTGGCCCTGTTCCCTGAGCTGCCGCCATGCGATGTCGAACGCGCCGGCCGGGTTCCGGTCGGCCGCTCCACGAACTCGCCGCATTCCAGGCAGGGCAGCAACTCACGCATGGCGGGCAGGCTCTCCTCGTTCCCCCGCCCGGACGATGTCCCCGAGGTCTGCGTGTCGCCCGCGAATCAACGACTCAACCGATCGCCAGGGCATGGCCGACCAGCTGCTCTGGGCGTCCCGGCTGCATGAGGTGGGGCACCCTCGGTCCCGTCGTTCCAGGAGCTCGCGGCCGAGAGCCTCGGCGACGCTCTCACCGTCTTCCTCTCCGAACCGGCCCACCGCCGACGCGCGGCCGGCCTCGCCCGCCGCCTCACCGCCGGGGGCGGCACCGTGCCGGTGCTCGCCCACATTACCGCGGCAGACGCCAAATTCTCTCAACTCCAGTCATTCATAGGATAATTGCGAGCATCAAACGAACAGCAAGGAACCGCTGTTCGCCTTTCCCGGACAGGATCGGAACGGGTGACCGAAAGGCCTTGCCTCGGCGCGTCGGGCGGGACCATGATGGCGACGCGGCCGGTTCCGCAGGACCGGCCATCGGTCCGAACCTCCGGCATATGCCACCGGGGGACGGCCTTGTGCAGCCCGGGCGGGCGTCGAACCGCCGCCTGCCCCCGGACCTGTCCGGTCACCCCGGCGCGGCGTGACCCCCAGGCCCACAGGCCGGTTCCGCTGACGCCGCCGCGCGGTCAGACAGCCCGCGCGACCCGACTCCCCACCCCCCACGCCCGCTCGCGCGTTCGTGCAGTCGGCACGCCTGCGGGCACACATCCCCACCCCCTTGGGGCCCCTGCCCGGCCTCCCCCTCAGCGAAAGAGGACTCTGTCATGCGCATGCTCAGCGCGCGCCGCCTCGCCGCCGCGACCGGCATCGCCATCGCCCTCATCGCCGCCGTCCCCGCCAGTGCCACCCCCGGGGCGCTGGACACCACCTTCGGCACCGGCGGCAAGGTGACCACCGACTTCGGCGGCACCCCCTCGCTGCCCGACATCGGCAACGCCCTGGCGATCCAGCCGTCCGACGGGAAGATCGTCACCGCCGGGCGCGCGGGCCTCAACCTGCCCGGCGCGGGCGGCAACGCCCAGTTCGCCCTGGCCCGGTACAACACCGACGGCAGCCTGGACACCACCTTCGGCCCCTCCAGCACCGTCCCCGGGACCGTCACCTTCTCGTTCCTCGCCGCACCCAACACCAACTTCGCCCGAGCCGTGGCGATCCAGCCCGCGGACGGAAAGATCGTCGTCGCGGGGCTCGCCGGCCCGAACGAGCAGACCGCCAACGTCGCGATCGCGCGACTGAA
>NZ_JBHYUU010000236.1:0-10654 GCF_042749955.1 Kitasatospora sp. NPDC059462
GGGCCGGGGACGAGCACGAAGCGGACGTGGACCTCCGTACCGAGACCGGCCAGGCGGCGCGCGGACACGTCCTACAGCGCGTCGTGGAAGGTGCGGTTGACCACGTCGAGCTGCTGCTCACGGGTGAGCCGGACGAAGTTGACCGCGTAGCCGCTGACCCGGATGGTCAGCTGCGGGTACTTCTCGGGGTGGTCCATGGCGTCCAGCAGGGTGTCCCGGTTCAGGACGTTGACGTTCATGTGGAAGCCGCCGACGGCCGTGTAGCCGTCCAGCACGCCGGCCAGGTTGGTGATCCGCTCCTGCGGGGTGCGGCCGAGCGCGTCCGGGGCGACGGTGTGGGTGAGCGAGATGCCGTCCTCGGCCTGCGCGTACGGGAGCTTGGCGACGGACAGGGCGCTGGCGACGTACCCGTGGCGGTCGCGGCCGTTCATCGGGTTGGCGCCGGGGGAGAACGGCTCCCCGGCCCGGCGGCCGTCCGGGGTGTTGCCGGTCTTCTTGCCGTACACCACGTTGGAGGTGATGGTGAGCACCGACTGGGTGTGCTCGGCGCCCCGGTAGGTGGGGTGCTTGCGCACCTTGCGCATGAACTCCTCGACCAGCCGCACCGCGATCGCGTCCGCGCGGTCGTCGTTGTTGCCGTACGCCGGGTACTCGCCCTCGATCAGGTAGTCGGTGACCAGCCCGGTCGCGTCCCGCACCGGGGTGACCTCGGCGTACGTGATCGCGGACAGCGAGTCCGCCGCCACCGCGAGGCCGGCGATGCCGCAGGCCATGGTGCGCCGCACGTCCCGGTCGTGCAGCGCCATCTCCAGGCGCTCGTAGGCGTACTTGTCGTGCATGTAGTGGATGACGTTGAGCGCGTGCACGTACGTCCCGGCCAGCCACTCCAACTGCTCGTCGAGGCGCGCCCACACCTCGTCGGGGTCCAGCACCTCCGAGGTGATCGCGCCGGTGGCCGGGCCGACCTGCTCGCCGGACTTCTCGTCCCGGCCGCCGTTGACCGCGTAGAGCAGCGTCTTGGCGAGGTTGACCCGCGCGCCGAAGAACTGCATCTGCTTGCCGACCGCCATCGCCGAGACGCAGCAGGCGATCGCGGTGTCGTCGCCGAAGCGCGGGCGCATCAGCTCGTCCGACTCGTACTGCACCGAGGAGGTGTCGATCGACACCTTGGCGCAGAACTCCTTGAAGCCCCTCGGCAGCCGGGGCGACCAGAAGACGGTCAGGTTCGGCTCCGGCGCCGGGCCGAGGTTGTACAGGGTCTGCAGGTAGCGGAAGGAGGTCCGGGTGACCAGGGTGCGGCCGTCCGCGCCCATGCCGCCGATCGACTCGGTGACCCAGGTCGGGTCGCCGGAGAACAGCTCGTCGTACTCGGGGGTGCGCAGGAAGCGGACGATCCGCAGCTTGATGACGAAGTCGTCGACCAGCTCCTGGGCCTGCTCCTCGGTCAGCCGCCCGGCGGCGAGGTCGCGCTGCAGGTAGACGTCGAGGAAGGTCGAGGTGCGGCCGAGCGACATGGCCGCGCCGTTCTGCTCCTTCACCGCCGCCAGGTAGGCGAAGTACAGCCACTGGACGGCCTCCCGGCCGGTCGTGGCCGGACCGGAGAGGTCGTAGCCGTAGGCCGAGGCCATCTCCTTGAGCTCGCCCAGCGCCCGGATCTGCTCGGCGAGTTCCTCGCGCCCGCGGATCGTCTCCTCCAGCCGCGCCGGGTCGGTGGGGGCGGCGTCCAGCTCCGCCTTCTCGGCGAGCTTCGCCCCGACCAGCCGGTCCACGCCGTAGAGCGCGACCCGGCGGTAGTCGCCGATGATCCGGCCGCGACCGTAGGCGTCCGGCAGGCCGGTGATCACGCCGGCCTTGCGGGCGGCCCGGATCTCGGGGGTGTAGGCGTCGAACACCCCGGCGTTGTGGGTCTTGCGGTACTCGGTGAAGACCTTCTCCAGCCCCGGGTCGACCGGGTAGCCGTAGGTCCGCAGCGCACCCGCGACCATCCGCCAGCCGCCGTTGGGCATGATCGCGCGCTTGAGCGGGGCGTCCGTCTGCAGCCCGACGATCAGCTCCCGCTCCCGGTCGATCCAGCCCGGGGCGTGCGCGGTGATGGTCGAGGGGATGTCGTACGCGACGTCGTACACGCCCTTGGCGCGCTCCTCGGGGAAGCGCTCGGTGATCCGCCGCCAGACCGCGAGGGTCCGCTCGGTCGGGCCGGCCAGGAAGGCCGCGTCGCCCTCGTACGGGGTGTAGTTGCGCTGGACGAAGTCGCGCACGTCGACGGCGTCCTGCCAGCGGCCGGGGGCGAAGCCGTCCCAGGCTCCGGCCGACACCGCGGTGGTCCGGGTCCGCTGCGAGGTGGTCATCTCGGTCTCTCCCTTCCCAGGCCCTCAGGCCTGGTCGCCGTAGTAGGCCCGGCGCATCAGCCGCTGCATGTCGGCGAGCAGCGGCATCCGGGGGTTGGCGGGCGCGCACTGGTCCTCGTAGGCGTTCATCGCCTGCTGCGGCAGGGCCGCCAGGAACGCCTCCTCGTCGACGCCCGCCTCCTTGAAGGAGCGCGGGATGCCGACCCGGTCGCGCAGGTCCTCGACCGCCGCCGCGAGCGATTCCACGCCCTGCTCCGGGGTCGCGGCCGGCAGGCCGAGCATCCGGGCGATCGCCTGGTAGCGCTCCGGGGCCACGTAGCTGCGGTACTTCGGCCAGCCGGTGACCTTCGCCGGGGCCGAGCCGTTCCAGCGGATCACGTGCGGCAGCAGCAGGGCGTTGGTGCGCCCGTGGGCGACGTGGAAGGTGGCGCCCAGGGTGTGCGCCATGGCGTGCACGGCGCCCAGGAAGGCCGAGCCGAAGGCCATGCCGGCGATCGTCCCGGCGTTGTGCATCCGCTCGCGGGCCTCCGGGTCGTCCGCCCCGGCGGTCACCGCCCGCTCCAGGTTCTCGAAGATCAGCCGGACGCCCTGCAGTGCCAGGCCGTCGGTGAAGTCGTTGGCGTAGACCGAGACGTAGGTCTCGATGCAGTGGGTGAGGGCGTCGAACCCGGTGTCGGCGGTGACGTCGGCCGGCAGCCGGGTGGTGAGGGCCGGGTCGACGATCGCCACGGTCGGGGTGAGCGCGTAGTCGGCGAGCGGGTACTTCTGGCCGGTGGCGGTGTCGGTGATCACCGCGAACGGGGTGACCTCGCTGCCGGTGCCCGAGGTGGTCGGGACGCACACCAGCTTGGCCTTCTCCCCGAGGTCGGGGAAGGTGAAGGCGCGCTTGCGGATGTCGAAGAACTTCTCCTTGAGGTCCGCGAACTCCACCTCCGGGTGCTCGTACATCAGCCACATCACCTTGGCCGCGTCCATCGGCGAACCGCCGCCCAGCGCGATGATGGTGTCCGGCTCGAACTCCCGCATCAGCTCCGCGCCCCGGCGCACCGTGTCGATGCTCGGGTTGGGCTCCACGTAGTCGACGACCCGCACCTCGACCGGCTCCCGGCGCCGGTCCAGCACGCCCCGGATCCGCTCCAGGTGACCGATCGCCACCATGGTGTGGTCGGTGACCACCACGACGCGGCGCGCGTTCGGCATGCTCGCCAGGTACTTGACGGAGTTGCGCTCGAAGAAGATCTTCGGCGGGACCTTGAACCACTGCATGTTGGTGTTGCGCCGCCCGATCCGCTTGATGTTCACCAGGTTCAGGGCCGAGACGTTGCCCGCCACGGTGTTGTGCCCGTAGCTGCCGCAGCCCAGGGTCAGCGAGGGCGTGAACGCGTTGTAGACGTCACCGATGCCGCCCTGCGAGCTGGGCGCGTTCCAGATGATCCGGCAGGCCTTCACGGCGTGCCCGAACTCCTCGGTGAACGCCGCGTCCTCGGTGTGCACCGCCGCCGAGTGCCCGAGGCCGTCGAACTCCACCATGGCGGCGGCCAGTTCGACGCCCTCCCGGCGGGAGCCCGCGGTCAGCACGGCCAGCACCGGGCAGAGCTTCTCCCGGGTGAGCGGCTCGGTGGGCCCGACCCGCTCGCAGTCCGCCAGGATCACCGTGGTGTCGGCCGGCACCTCGAAGCCGGCCGCCGCCGCCACCTCGGCGGCCGTGCGGCCCACCACCTCCGCGTTCAGCTTCGCGCCCGCGCACGACACCCCGTCGCCGACCCCGAACAGGTGCCGCTCCAGCAGCGCCTTCTCCTCGGGGCTCGCGTGGTGCGCCTTCAGCTTGCGGAACTCCGCGAGCGCGGCCTCGCGGATCTCCGCGTCCAGGATCACCGCCTGCTCGGAGGCGCAGATCATGCCGTTGTCGAAGGTCTTCGACAGCACGATGTCGTTCACCGCGCGCCGCAGGTCGGCGCTGCGCTCGACGTACGCCGGCACGTTGCCCGCGCCGACGCCCAGTGCGGGCTTGCCGCAGCTGTACGCCGCCCGCACCATCGCGTTGCCGCCGGTGGCGAGGATCGTCGCCACGCCCGGGTGGCGCATCAGCGCGTCGGTGGCCGCCATCGACGGCTCCTCGATCCACTGGACGCAGTGCGCCGGCGCCCCGGCCGCCACCGCCGCGTCGCGCACGACCCGGGCCGCCTCGGCCGAGCAGCGCTGCGCCGCCGGGTGGAAGGCGAAGACGATCGGGTTGCGGGTCTTCAGGGCGAGCAGCGCCTTGAAGATCGTGGTGGAGGTGGGGTTGGTGACCGGGGTGATGCCGGCGACCACGCCGACCGGTTCGGCGATCTCGACGATGCCGTCGATCTCGTCCCGGCGCACCACCCCGACGGTCTTCGTGCGGGCCATCACATGGGTGACGTTCTCGCAGGCGAAGACGTTCTTGACGGCCTTGTCCTCGAACAGGCCCCGTCCGGTCTCCTCCACCGCCAGCGCCGCCAGGCCGGTGTGCCGGGCCAGTGCGGCCAGGGAGGCCTTCTTGACGATGTGGTCGACCTGCTCCTGGGTGAAGGAGCCGTACTCCTCCAGGGCGGTGAGGGCGCCGGTGACCAGGCGGTCGACGGCGTCGTGCGGGGCGGCGAGGACGCTCGTGGGCGACGGCTTCGCGTCGTGCTTCGGGCGGGTCGACATGTGCGGGACTGCCTTTCGGGTCATCGTCCGACATCGGGCGCCGCGGGCGCCTTCGGTTCCAGGTTCCTTGCTCGGGGGCCGGGCGGGCATCCGCCCAACGGGACCTCCCCGTGGTCCGAAGGTCCCTGCCGCGGTGGGCGATCGGTCCCGCCGTGGTCGGGGACCAGCGGTCGGGGATCAGGGGTCCGGGTTCGGGGGTCCGGGTTCGGCGGTCCGGTTCAGGGGTGCGGTTCAGGGGTGCGGGACGACCGCGACCGGGGCGTGCGCGTGGTGCAGCACCGACTGGGCCACCGGCCCGAGGTGGGGCCCGGTCAGCGGGTGCGCGGGGGTGCGCCGGCCGAGCACCACCAGGCAGGCGCCGTGCGAGGCCTCCACCAGCGCCCGGCCCGGGCTCCAGGGGCACACCTCGGCCTCCACCCGGACCTGCGGGAACTTCTCCCGCCAGGGCGCCAGCGCGTCCTCCAGCCGCAGCTGCTCGGCGGCGGCCATCGCCGCGCGGATCTCGGCCTGCTCGACGGGCGCCCGGGTGGCGTAGACGTCGTGGGAGGTGGTCCGGCTCTCCACCGCGCGCAGGCCGGTGCCGTGGTCGGCGGCGTACCGGAAGGCGAACTCCAGCACGGCGTCACCGGGCCGGTCGCTCTCCAGCCCCACCACGACGTCGCCCGCGGCGTCGCCGTCCTGCCGGTCCGTCAGGGCCCGGACCAGGACGACCGGGCACTGCGAGCGGGCGGCGGTCCGCAGGCCGACCGAGCCGATCAGCAGCCCGGTGAACCCGCCGAGGCCGCGCGAGCCCAGGACCAGCAGCTCGGCGCGCCCGCTCGCGGCGGCGAGGGTGTACGCCGGGTGCCCGGGCTGGACCTCGCAGGTGACGTCGAGCCCGGGCAGCGCGGCGGCGATCCCGTCGCAGAGGTCGGCGACCGGGGTGGGCAGCGCCGTCCCGCCGCCGAGGTCGCGCTCCAGCGCGTCGGCCTCGGTCCCCGCCACGTGGATCATCCGCAGCGCGAGCCCGCGCCGGTCCGCCTCGCGGGCGGCCCACTCGGCGGCCGCCGCGCTCGGCACCGAACCGTCGATCCCCACCGTCACGTTGTGCGCCATGCGTACGACCTCCCCGGTCCCGGGGGTCCGCGGCACCCGGTGTGCGCGGCCCCTCCGGTGACCAGCGTCCCGCCCGGCGGGTGCCCGGCCCCAGGGTCCGAGCAGCCCCATCCGGCCGCCGAAGGTCCCGGGCCGGGGCGCCCCTTCGGCCCGGCGGGGCGTGGCGTCAACTCGGTGCGTGCGATGGCATCCCTTCGAGTGAACCTCGGCGTCAAGTCCGTTTTGTTCGAGCGCGGTTGATCAGGATTCCGGGTGGCACCCGTGCAGGGTGCCCGCTGCCACCGGTACCGAGAGGACGGCCCGTATGACCACTGCCAGTGGGGACCCGATCGCGTCGATCACCGACGCGACGCTCATCGACATCGCGACGAACGGCATCTGGGGCCCGGGCCTCACCCCCAGCGAGTCCGTCGTCGACCTGGCCCGGGCGCTGCTGGCGGCGCTCCGGGGCGAGCCGGGCGTCGAACTCCCCGCAGAGCTGGCGGAGTTGGCCGCCGACGTCCGGCAGGCCGGCACGGTCGACGTCACCGGCATCACCGTGCCCGGGGGCGACGGAGACCTCCGGCTGTCCGCGCTCACCATCAAGCTGAACGACGGCAACCCGCACCCCGTGGTGATCGTGCCCGCCGGCTGGAACCCGTACGGATGGCTGCCCTTCCTCTACGCCTACCTCACCCTCGCCCGGCGCGGCTACCACGTGCTGGCCTACACCCCGCGCGGCATCGGCATCCCCGGCTGGCTGTCCACCTCCGAGGGCTTCGTCGACGTCGCCGGCGAGAACGACCGGACCGACGGCTCGGTCGTGATCGACTACGCCGAGGAGTACTTCGCCCCGACCCGGGTCGGCTTCCTCGGCCTGTCCTACGGCTCGGGGATCAGCCAGCTGGTGGCCGCGCACGACCCCGCGGAGCGGGTCCGCGTCGTCGTCGCGGGGAGCACCTGGGGCAATCTCGCCACCAGCCTCTACGACAACGGCACCCGGCACCTGGAGGCCGTCCGGCTGCTGATCGACTTCACCGGCGGCCCGATGGAGGAGAAGTTCGACGAGGCGACCCAGGAGATCCTCAGGAACTTCCTGGCCGGCCGGGACATGGAGACCGTGGTCGACTGGGGCACCAGGCGCTCCCCGCAGACGTACGTGGACCGCACCAACGCCCGCGGCATCCCCACCTTCATCTCCAACACCTGGCACGAGACCCTGTTCCCGGTCGCCTCGGTGATCGACACCTTCCAGCAGCTGACCGTGCCGAAGCGGCTCAACCTCTGGATCGGCGACCACGGCGCCCCCGAGGGCCCCGGTCTGACCGGTCTGCTGAGCGGCCTGCCGTTCCCGGGCATCGCCGTTCCGATGCGGGAGGCCTACGAGTGGCTGGACCACTACCTGCTCGACGCCGACAACGGCGTGCCGGACTGGCCGGAGGTGAACGCCCAGTCCATGTTCACCTACCAGACCCTTCCCATCCCGGGCGGCAGCAGGCTGATCACCGTCCCGGCGCGCCGGGAGCCGCTCGCGAGCTGGAACGAGTTCACCACCGCCGCCGAGGCCTGGTACCTCACGGGCGCCGACGGCTCCGGGGACGGCCGGCTCTCCGACAAGCCGGCCGCCGGCTGGTCGCGGGACTTCGAGGCGGGCACCCTGACGGACGCCGTCGCCGTGGACGCGATCATGAAGACCGGGCAGAAGGAGTGGTTCGGCAACCCCAAGCCCTACGACCTCGCGACGTTCGACCGCTCACGGCTGCTGGTCTGGGCGACCGACCCGCTCTCCGGCTCGGGCGGCGTCGCCCGCCGGATCCGGGGCGCCGCCACCGTCCGGCTCACCGTGCGCAGCACCGTCACCGCCGCCACCCTGGTCGCGTACCTGTTCGACGTCGCGCCGGACGGCACCGCGCGGATCATCACCCACGAGCCGTACACCGCCACCGACCTGACCCCGAACGTCAACGCCGGCGTCAGCTGGCAGCTCCAGGCCGCCTCCTACGACCTTCCGGCCGGCCACCGGCTGGCGCTGGTCGTCAACGGCCGCGACCCGCTGTACTCGTACGCGAACATGGACCTCGCCGTCGTCACGACCACCACGGTCGGCTCGCAGACCGGGCAGGAGGCCGCCCTGGAGCTGCCGCTCGGCTGACCCCGCCCCGGGGCCGCAGCCGCTGCTGACGGCTCCGTCGATCACGGTCCCCCTGACCATGATCCTCTACCGCCGCCCTCGGGGCGCGGCCTACGGTGGGGGCTGCCCGGCGACGACCCGTCGCGCCGGGCACCCCCACCCGTCGCACCCGAAGGCAGAACCACCCCGTGACCAGCACCGGCCCGGCCGCCGCGCCCGGCATACCCACCCGCTCCGAGGCACAGCGCCGCACCCTCACCGTGCTGGTCACCAGCCAGGTCCTCAGCGGCGCCGGCCTGGCCGCCGGCATCACCGTCGGCGCCCTGCTCGCCCAGGACATGCTGGGCTCCACCGACCTCGCCGGGCTGCCCAGCGCGCTGCTCACCGCCGGCTCGGCCCTCGCCGCCGTCGCGGTCGGCCGGATCTCCCAGGCCAGGGGCCGCCGGCCGGGCCTGGCCGCGGGCTACCTCACCGGCGCCGTCGGCAGCGCGGGCGTCATCGCCGCCGCCGCCCTCGACAGCCCGGTGCTGCTGTTCCTCGCCCTGTTCGTCTACGGCGCCGGAACCGCCACCAACCTCCAGGCCCGCTACGCCGGTGCCGACCTCGCCGCCCCCGGCCACCAGGCCCGGGCCGTCTCCACCGTCCTGGTCGCCACCACCCTCGGCGGTGTCGTCGGCCCCAACCTCGCCGCCCCCACCGGCAGGCTGGCCGAGCACCTCGGCGTGCCCGCCCTCGCCGGACCCTTCCTGCTCGCCGGCGCCGCCTACACCCTGGCCGCCCTGGTCCTCGCCGTCCGGCTGCGCCCCGACCCCCTGCTGCTCGCCCGTGAGCTCCGGCGTTCGGAGCAGGAGCAGCGCGCGGGGGACGCGGCCGCCCCCGCGACCGACCAGGACGAGGTGCGCCGGCCGACGCTGGTGCTGGGCGCGCTGACGATGGTCCTCACCCAGCTCGTCATGGTCGCGATCATGACGATGACGCCCGTTCACATGCACGACCACGGCCACGGGACGGCCGCCTCCGGGCTCGTCATCGCCATCCACGTCGGCGCCATGTACCTGCCCTCCCCGCTGACCGGCCGGCTGGTCGACCGGCACGGCCCGACCGCCGTCGCCGCCGGCTCCGGCCTCACCCTCCTCGCCGCCGGACTCCTCGCCGCCGCGGCCCCGGCCGGATCCGTCGTCCTCCTCGCCCTCGCGCTCGCCCTGCTCGGCCTCGGCTGGAACCTCGGCCTCGTCTCCGGCACCGCGATGATCACCGACGCCGCGCCCCTCGCCACCCGCGCCAGGACCCAGGGCACGGTGGACGTCGCCATCGCCGTCGCGGGCGCGACCGGCGGCCTGGCCTCCGGCGTCGTGGTCTCCGCCGGAAGCTACGCGCTCCTCTCGCTGGCCTGCGGCCTGCTGGCCCTCGCCGTCCTTCCCGCCGTCGCCGCCACCGCGAAGGCCCGCTGACCGGGGTTCCGCCGTCGGCGGGCCGCCCGCGGCCCCTCGTGCGCCCCTCCTGGTGGCGGGAGCGCTGGATCGGGCCGATGGTGGGTAGGCGCCGAGCCGACGGGAGGTGGACGGCGGTGGGCCACGACGACGCGGTGCTGGGCGGTGTACTGGCCCGGCTGCTGGCCCGCTCGCGGGCGCACGGGCCGGCGGAGCTGCCCGGGCTGGTGCGGGAGGCGGCCCGCGGGCTGGGCGCGGACGGGGCCCGGATCTTCCTGGCCGACGTCCAGCAGCGGCACCTCGTCCCGCTGCTGCCCGGCTCGGGGGACGGCGAGCCCGACGACGAGGTCGACGTCGAGGGGACGCTCGGCGGCCGCGCCTACCGCCTCCAGCGCAGCCAGTTCTCCACCGGCTCGCCCGCGGTCGGCTGGTACCCGCTGGTCGACGGGGTCGAGCGGATCGGCGTCCTGCGGATCGAAGGCGGCGCCCGGAACGCGGACACGACCGCGGGCTTCGAGGCGCTGGCCTCCCTGGTCGCCCTGCTGGCGGTGTCGAAGAGCGCGTACAGCGACATCATCGTCGAGGTCGGGCGCCGGCACCGGATGAGCCTGCAGGCCGAACTGCTCTGGGCCTTCCTGCCGCCGCGCACCATCGGCACCCGGGACGTCACCTCCAGCGCCGTCCTGGAGCCGGCCTACGACGTGGGCGGCGACGCCTTCGACCACGCGGTGGCGCGCGGGCACCTGCACGTGTCGGTGTTCGACGCGATGGGCCACGACCTGGCGTCCGGCGGGGCCAGTTCGGTCGCCCTGGCCGCCTGCCGCTCCACCCGGCGGGCCGGCGGCGGCCTGGCCGACATCGTCCACGCGATCGACCGCACGCTGGCCCGGTGGATCCCGGACCGGCTGCTCACGGCGGTGGTCGCCGACCTCGACACCGCCACCGGCGAGCTGACCTGGGTCAACTGCGGCCACCCCGCGCCGCGGCTCGTCCGGGAC
>NZ_JBHYUU010000237.1:0-10521 GCF_042749955.1 Kitasatospora sp. NPDC059462
GCACCGGGCGTCCGCGGCCCCGGGGACGGGTCCGGGGCGGTAGGCGGAGCCGGGGTCGGCGTCCTTGATCCCGACGCCGAGACCGCCGACGGCGATCACCGGGACGGTGCCCGCGGCGGGGGCCGGCGGGTTGAGCTCGCGCTCGGCCGACGGGCGGCAGGCGCTGCCGTCGGAGGAGGCGAACCAGGCGTTGTCGAACACCCCGGTGCGGGCGCAGGTCCACTCCCAGAGGGTGTCCAGGTAGCGGGCGGCGGAGGTCGCGGCGGGACCGGCCAGCGCGAGGTCGACGTCCGAGACGGGGTGGGCGGTGTCGAGGTAGTCGCCCTTCCAGCCGTTGATGCCACCGGACATGACGGTGCGTCCGTCGACGACGAGCAGCTTGGAGTGGTTCCAGGAGAAGGCGGTGCGCGAGGCCGTCATCGAGGCGACGGTGAGGCTGACCGAACCGGCCGCGGAGCCCAGCCGGGAGACGAGCTCGTCCCGGTACCGGGAGGGCAGCACGGTGGAGTGGTAGACCGGCGCGGCACCGGCCAGGATGCGCACCGCGGGGCGGTGGCCGGCCGCGACGGAGGCCTTGAGACCGGCGACCAGGGCGTCCTGGAAGCCGCCGTCGGGGAACGGCGCGAGGGTGGAGAGGTCGACGGTGCGGGTGGCGGCGGAGACGTCGGCGGTGATCCCGGCGAGCAGCGCCCGGGTGCCGGGGCGGTCGGCGCAGCTGGCGTCGCCCCAGCAGCCGGGCGTCTGGAGCAGCCAGCCGGGCGGGCCGGCGGGGTTCGCGGCTCCGGCGAGGCCGTTGCCCTCGGTGCGCTCCCACACGGTGCCCTCCAGCCCGGGGGACACCTCCCGCAGGACGCGTTCGACGGCGTCGAGGTGCGGGGCGGCCGGGCCGGCCGTCGCCCCGGCGGCCGCGGCGGAGTCCGCGCGGGCGGGGGCGGCCGGGGCGACGGCGAGCAGGGTGGTGGCCGCGGCGGCGGCGAGAGCGGTGCGCAGCGCGCGACCGGAGCGGCGGGAGCCGGGTCGGGACACGTGATGTTCCTTCAGCGAAGAGCGGGCGGCGGGTCGTTCACCCGCCGGACGCCGCCACATTACCCACAAGTAATATCCGGTCCAATTTGTGCATGACAATCAGCCACCGGGCCTGAATCGCACCCGCCGACCGGCCCCCGCCGTTCGCCGGGCACGCCCGCCAGGCGCGTCGAGCCCGCCAGGCGGGCAGCGGCAGGACCCGGCGGACCTCCGCCGCGCCGACGGCACGGTGGAGCCCGGCACCGACGACCGGCCCGGCGTGCCGGACCGGGCCCGGGGCGGCGCGGGCCCGTACGGTCGGCGCATGTCCTTCGGCCTGCTCGCGGCGCTGGCCGCCGCCCTGCTCACCGGATCCGCCACCGTGCTGCAGGCGGTCGGGGCGCGTCGGGCCGCCGCCGGGCAGCGGCCCGGCGGGGCGGCCGCGCTGGCGGGGACCTTGCGGCAGTGGCCGTTCCTCGCGGGGGTCGGGATGGACATGCTCGGCTTCGGCGCCGAACTCCTGGCGCTGGAGCGGCTGCCGCTGTACGAGGTGGAGGCGGTGCTCGCCTCGGCGCTCGCGGTGACGGCCGTCGGCGCGGCCCGGGTGCTGCACGTGCGGCTGCGGCGCAGCGAGTGGGCCGGGGTGGCGGCGGTGTGCGCGGGGCTGTGCGTGCTCGCCGTCAGCGCCGGACGCGACGGGCCCGGGCACGGCACCCCGGCGCTGCGGCTCGGCACGCTGCTCGTCGCGGTCCTGCTGGCCGGTGCGGGCTGGGCGGTCGTACGGTTCGGCGGGAGCCGGCGGGCACCGCTGCTGGGGCTGGTCGCCGGTCTTCAGTTCGGCGTGGTCGGCGTCGCCGTGCGGGTCCTGCCGGATCCCCGGCTGCCGGACCTGCTGACCGAACCGGCCGCCTACGCGATCGCGTGCGCCGGGCTGGCCGGCTTCGCCGCGCTCACCTGGGCGATGCAGAACGGGTCGGTCACGGCCGCGACGGCGGCCATGGTGCTCGGCGAGACGCTGGGACCGGCCGTGGTCGGTGTGCTGCTGCTCGGCGACCACACCCGCCACGACCTCGAACCGCTCGCGGTCGCGGGCTTCGCGGCAGCGGTGTGCGGGGCCCTCACCCTCGCCCGCTTCGGGGACGCCGAACAACCCGCCCCCGCCGACGCGACGCCCTGACCGCGCCCGCCCCGGCGGACGGACCCCGCGGACGGACCGCGGCGGACGGACCGCGGCCCGGGGCGCACGACGGTCACGGGGCGGTTCCGGTCCGGGCGGCGGCGGTTGCCGCGGCAGGCGGCCGGGTAACCCCGGGGCGGGACGGAGGCGGGAGCATGGCGCTCTACTGCGAACTGTGCGGCAGCAGCACGGACGGGGCCGAGCGGCTCGGCCGCTACTGCCCGGGCGAGTACTGCGGCACCGATCTGCGGGCCGGGCCGGACGCGGCCGTCCGGGCCTGGTGCGAGCCGCCGCGCCGGTTCGGGACCGCCGGCGGCACCGTCACCCTGGACCTGCTCGTCCACAACGAGGGGCCACACCCGACCGGCTTCCGCCTCGAACCCGTCGAACCCCTCGAAGGCCGGCTGGACTTCGACCGGCGGGCCGTCGAGGAGCCGCTGCCCGCCGGGGCGACCCGCCGGATCGAACTGCGCTGCACGCTGCCGCCGGTCCTCACCGGGGCGGGCCCGGACATCGCCTCCCGGTTCGGCGTCCCCGGGGCCGGGGCGGCGGGGCGGGTGCACGGCACGCCGCACGTGCGGCTCGGGGTGGCCCTGCGGGTGGTCGCGCTCGCGGCCCACCAGGGCGCGGCCTGCGCCGCGTTCGCGGTGGACGTGCCCGAGCGGCCCGGGGGTGCCGAGGACGGGAGCGCGCGGGACGGGAGCGGGCCCGCGCGGGGCCTCGACGGCGGGCCGCGGTCCCCGGCCCCGCCGCAGCCCGCCGGCCCCGCCGCCGGCCGACCCGGCGGCGGCTGCGGGGCCCTGGCACTGGCCCTGCTGGCGGCACTCGCCCTGGCGCTCGCCCTGGCGCTCGTCGCGGTGGTCCTGGTCCTCGGCACGGGCCCGGGAGCGGCTTCGTCCCGCCCGGACGCCGCGGCGCCCCGGATCGCCGACGGACATCCGCGCACACCGATGGATTGACGCGGCATCAGGCCGGACGGGCCCCCGGGTGCACCCTGTCGGTGGAGGGTGCTTGCATACGGGTCATGTCTGACGATCAGCAGGTGAGGGCGGGGACTTCGGACCCCGCGGCCGGCCGGCCCGCGGGCGTGCCCGCCGACGCGGAGTACCTCCAGGAGTGGGAGCTCGCCGACGGCGGGCCGACGTGGCCGGTCTGGGCGGCCGGAGCGCGCCGGGACGGCGCGCCCACCGGCCCGTGGCGGCTGTGGCGCCCCGACGGGACGCTGCTGGAGGAGAGCGGCTGGCACGACGGCCGGCGCCACGGGACGCTGCTGCGCTACCACGACGACGGCACCCTGGCGGTGCGTGCCGAGCACCGCCACGGCACGCCGGTCGTCGTCACCGGCCACCGCAGCGACCGCCCAAGCCGCGACCCGTTCTCGTTCGACGGCCTGCCGGAGGTCCTGCGCTCGGCGGTCCACGAATACGACGAGCAGGGCGTCCGGATCCGTCAGGCCTGCTTCGCCGCCGACGGCACCGAGGTGACCGCCGAGGGCGAGCCCGTGCCCGAACGCCCGGCCGGTGTGCCGGAGATCGCCACCTTCTGGCCGACCGGCCAGTGGTCGGCGCCGCGCTGGGGGAAGGACGGCCGGCTCATGGGCGTGGCCCGGCACTGGACCGCCGACGGCGCCGCCGACCGGCTGGTCCACAACCGGGCGGGCGACGAGGTCGCCCGCTTCCCGCGCGGTGACGCCGGGCCCGACCCGCTGATCGAGGCGGCCCGCGACGGCGACGCCGCGTCCGTCGACCTGTGCCTGGCGGCCGGCCTCGGCGCCTCGCCGGGCGCGGCGCGGTTCGCCGCCTACGAGGGGCTGCCGGAGCTGGCGCTGCGGCTGCTCCGGTCGGAGCCGCCCGCGACGGCGGAGCCGGCCGAGGTGCGGACCCCGCCCGCGGTGCCGTCCACCGGCGTGCCCGAGGACGCGGTGTGGGTGGCGGGCCTGCTCGCGTTCGTCACCGGCGACCTCGACGGCGGGACCGGGGCCGCGACCGGGACGTGGCGGCTGTGGAAGCAGGCCTGGGAGAGCACCTCCGACACCAAGGGGCCGGAGTACTACCGCCCCGACAGCTTCTACCACGGGTACGAGGAGACCGACTTCGCCGACGGCAGGCCGGTGGAGCGCAGGACGTACCTGGGCTCGCGCACCCTCTACCGGGTGGACCGCTACCGGCCGGACGGCCGTCCGCGGTCGCGGCGCGACTACAAGGACGGGGCGCCCGCGCGCGAGCGCGAGTGGCCCGACGACGGCACCACCGTCCACCGGCGGTTCCACGAGGACGGCTCCCTGCGGGTCGAGCGCACCGAACGCGACGGCACCCTCCTCACCGAGCACTGGTACGGCGCCGACGGCACCCTGACGGCGGACGTCGTACCCACCGACGTCACGATCGAGGGGGCGGCCGTCGAACGGTGGCGCGCCCGGGACGCGGACGGGGCACTGATCGCCGAGGGGTACGTCGAGCCCGGTGTCGGCGGCGGTCCGGTCGGGACCTGGCACGTGCACGGCACCGGCGCGGCCGGGCCGGGGAGCGTGACCTTCGCGGGCCTGGACCTCGCCCGCGACGAGGACCTCGGCGAGGCCGCCCGCACCCTGCACGCCTGGCACACGGCGCCCGTGCCGGCCGGGCTGCGCGACGCCGGGACGGTGCCGTGGGGCGAGCTGGAGACGTTCTTCGGCCGCCCGGAGCACGTGCCGTTCCTGCTCAAGGGGCTGGCGCTCCCCGGCCTCGGGGCGTTCTCCCTGGCGCTGGGGCAGCTGTCGGTGATGCTGCTGCACCAGCACACCGTCGCGGAGGCCACCGGGCCGGCGTTCCGGTCCATGAGCGCCCTGGTCGACCGGGTCGAGTCGGCCGACGCCCGGGCCGCGCTGCTGAGCTTCCTGGCCGACATCGCGACGCGCGACGGCAGCCTCGACGCCGCGCACGAGCTCAAGGGCATCCTCGCGGCCCTCCCCGACGCCGACGCCGACGGCGCCGACGGCGACACCGGTCCGGAGGAGCACTTCGCCGACAGCGGCGCCGAGCCCGCCTACCACGAGATCTACCGGTCCCTCGCCGACGCGGTGCCGGTCTGGGCCGGCCAGGCCGCCGATCCGGACGCCCGGATCCGGCGCGCGGCCGTCGCCCTGCTCGCCGCCGCGCCGGGCGGGGTGGCGGCCGGGGCGCTGCACGAGCGCCTCGCCCTGGAACCCGAACCCGGGATCCGTGCGGAGATCCTGCTCGGCCTGGCCCTGCACGAGGCCGGCCCCGACATCCTCCGCGCGCTGGAGCAGCACCTCGCCGACAACGATCCGCTGCTGCGCTTCTGCGCGGCCCTGACCTGGGTGCGCACCCACCGCTCCCCCGCCCGCCCGGGCGCCCGGCCGCTGATCGAGCTGCTCCGCGGCGAACTGGACGTCACCGGCTTCGACGAGCTGTACCTCGGGGCGGGCGACCCGGCCACCGACGCCGCCACCGCCCTCGCGCTCCTGCCGTCCGAGCAGGCCGAACCGCTGCTGGGCGAGCTGTGCGCCGTGCTGGACGAGGTCAACGCCATCGACGCCGTCGCCGTCGCGGGTGCCCTGCTCGACATCGTGTTCCCGATCGAGGCGTACGCCGACGGCGAGCTGCTGACGGAGGCGCAGCGCACGGTGATCCGCGCGATCGCCGGCTCCACCCCGGCCTGGGAGTTCAACGTCAACCTGCGTGAGGTGCTGGACGTCAACGGTCTGCCGCGCCACGCCCGCGAGCTGCGGGCCCTCGCCGACACCGCGCCCGGCGCCGAGCCGGACGGGACGTCGGACGGGACGTCGGACAGGTCGTAGCCAGCCGGGTGCCCCGGGTGCGGCCGCCGGAGGGGCGGTCCGCATCCGGGGCGGGGCCCGGCCGGGTCAGCGGCGGTTGCGGCCCGTCAGGAAGGCGGTGCCCCAGGCCGCCAGCGCGGCGATCGCCAGGCCCAGCAGCGAGATCCACTCGGAGCCGTCCCAGCCGCCCCACCACGCCTTGGCCGGGCCGAAGGGCTCGTGCTCCAGCATGAACTGGAGGCCGTCGGCCCCGCTGTCACGGAGGACCATGAAGGGAACCGCGTTGGCGTAACCGAAGAAGGCACCGAGCACGGCCACCACGGCGCCCGCGATCCACGCGCCCGGGCTGCGGCGGCCTACCAGGCCCACCAGCAGGCCCACCACCGCCCCGTTGACGAAGGCGTGCGCCAGGTAGAGCGTGTGCACGCTGCCCCGGGACTGGTGCGCGTCGAAGGTGAACACGAAGATCGCGCTGTAGACCGCCGCCACGACGAGCGAGGCGGCGAAGCCGAGGAAGAACGCGCCGACCGGGCTGCCGGAGGCGCGCGGCGGCGCGTACGGCGCAGCCGGGGCCGGGCCCGGGTACGGCTGGCCCGGATACGGCTGGCCGGCGTACGGCTGCCCCGGGTACGGCTGCGGGACGCCGTAGGCCGGTGGCTGCTGGGGCTGGGGCGGCTGCTGGTACGGGTTGGGATCGCCGTTCGGGTACGGCGGCGGCTGGCTCACGTGGTCCCCCGGGTGAAGAAGTGGTGGCGAAAGTATGCGGAGTTGCGCCGGGTGCATCAACTCCGCGTCCCGGCGCGCTGGAGGTGCGCCTCGGCAAGGCCTGACGCGGCGGCCCGCCCGACGGACGCTGTCGCCGACGGGCGGACGCTGACGCAACCGACCGGACCGTCCACCTCCAGGCCCCGGCCTCCGGGTGACGGTACAACAGCCGGCAGCAGCCCCGGACCGGCGGCCCTTGCCGCCGCGGGCGGGCCCGTCCGGCCGAAGTCGTGCTTTCCCTGCGAGAGCCCACGCCAGGGCTCTACGGTGTCCGCATCGGCACGACCGCACGGTGTCAGGTGCTTGAAGGGGTGGACTTTGATGGATGTTCCGCTGGCGGACGCGGTCGCGGCGGTGCGCGACGAACTGCTCGAAGCCGCCGCGCGGGCCGGTGACGACCCGCAGGTGGTGTTCGCGGTCGGGCCGGTGGAGATGGAGTTCGAGGTCGAGCTGCGCGCCGACGCCAAGGCGAAGGCCGGGTTCAAGCTCTGGGCGGTCGGCGCCGAGACCGAGGCCGGCATCTCACGCGCCCGCACCCACCGCGTCACCTTCACCCTCACCCCCAGGCGCCCAGGGGGCGGCGACCTTCTGGTCCGATCCGCCCAGGAGCGCCCCGACGGGCCGGGCGACAGCACCGGACGCCTCAGCGACTGAGAACCGGACCTGCGGCCGGCCCACATGATCCGGTCGCGGCCACGTGGCGGCGAGCAGGACGAGTGGTAGGGGGCACAGGTGGAGCGGGTACGGCTGGCCGGGGTGGACGGCCCGGGTGGACGCGGGTCCGGGTACGCGGTCGGCGGCAGACTGGTCCTGACCTCCGCCCATGTCACCGGACCCGCCGGGACGGGCGTGACGGTCTTCCACCCGGCCGGCACCGGCACCGCGACCGGAACCGTGCTCTGGGCCGGGACCCCTGGCGGACGCGACGACGCGGCCCTCGTCCTGGTCGACGACTCCCCGCACTGGCAGCCACCCACCGCACCCGTCCAGTGGGGGCGACCGGACACCACCCGCCCCGGTGCGCCGTGCGAGACGTGGGGCGTCCCGGACGAGGCCCAGCGCCCCGACCACTCCGCCGAGGCCTCGCACCTCCACGGGGAGGTGAATCCGGGCAGCGGCTTCGTCGGCAACCAGTACGTCATGGACCTGCGCACGCCGGGTACGGGATGGCCCGGTGACGGGACGTCGCCGTGGGGCGGACTGTCGGGAGCGGCGGTGTTCTGCGACCGCTACCTCACCGGCGTCGTCGCCTCCGACCGCGCCCACTCCAACCACGGCCGCCTCAACGTCGTCCCCTCCTACGTCCTCCACCACGACCTCGCCTTCCGCACCACCCTCACCGAGCACAGCGGAAGCCCTGCGGGCGGGCTGGAGGCGGTCGAGTTCCAGGACATCGCCGACCCCACCACCACCGCCGCGGTACGGCGCGCCCCGGTGACACCGGCGGCCCTGCTGGAGGCCGGGCGGCAGATCGTCCCCTTCCACGGCCGCGAGGACCTGCTCGCCGAGTTGGAGGCGTGGTGCGGACGGGACGGGTTCGGTGCGTGGCTGCTGCACGGCCCGGCCGGGCAGGGCAAGACCCGCCTCGCCCACTACTTCGGCCGCAGGCTCGCCGGCCGGGGCTGGACCGTGCTGTGGCCCCGCTCCGGCGCCGGGCCCGAGCAACTGCGCGAACTGCGGCGCGCGGCCAGGCCGTTGCTGGTCGTCCTCGACTACGCCGAGACCCGCCCCGATCAACTCGGCGCGATCGTCGAGGCCGCCGCCGAGCACCCCGGCACCAGCCCGTTCAAACTCCTGCTGCTGGCCCGGACCGCCGGCGACTGGTGGCAGCAGGCCCGCGACGCCAGCCGGCAGGCCGAGGACCACCTCACCTCTGCCCGCGCCCACCGCCTCACCGCGCTGGAGGACAACCCGGATCGGCGCGCCAGCCACTACCGCGACGCCGCCCACGCCCTCGCGGCCGTGCTCCCCTTCGTCGTGGGCCTCGCCGGGCCCGACTGGGCCGCGGGCGCCACGAGCCTGCGGCCGCCCCGGCGGCTCGGCCTGGACGGCGCCTACGGCAACGCGCTCACCCTCCACATGACCGCCCTCGCCGACCTCCTCGACACCGCACGCACCGAACTCGCGGACCGCACCGGGCACGCGGACGCGCGGGACGTCGAGGACCGGCTCCTCGGCCACGAAGCCCGCTACTGGCGTGACGCCGCCACCGCCCACGGCCTCGTCCCCGGCCTGAGCCTGGACACCCTGAGGACCGCGCTCGCCGCCGCCCACCTCACCGGCGCCGGCGACCGCGAACAGGCCGACCTGCTCTGGCAGCGCCTGCCCGCGCTCGCGGACCAATCACGCGATCGCCGCGACCGGATCACCGCCTGGCTCACCGCCCTCTACCCCACCACTGTCCCGGGCTCACCGTGGGGCGCGCTGCAGCCGGACCGCCTCGCCGAACGCCACATCGGACGCGTCCTCGAAACCGACCCCGCCCTCGCCGACCGCCTCCTCGACGGCGCCGACGACTCCCAGAGCGGGCAACTCCTCACCGTCTACAGCCGGGCCGCCGCCCACCCCTCCTTCCAGGGCCGCCTCGACACCCCGCTCACCGACCTCTGCCTCCGCCGCCACGAGGCCCTGGCCGTCCACATCATCACGACCGCGACCCGCACCGACCACCCGGCCCCGCTCATCGCCGCTCTCGACACCCTCACCACCGACCCCACCGCCCCACTCGACACCCTCGACACCCTCCACGATCTCTTCCCCCACACCAGCCACCGCCTCGCCACCACCGCGGCCCGCGTCGCCGCCACCATCACGCAGCACTGTCGCTCCCTGGCCGAGGCGAACCCGGACGCCCACCTGCCCGGCCTCGCCATGGCCCTCAACAACCTCTCCAACCGGCTCGGCGAGGTGGGCCGACCGGCGGAGGGCCTGGCCGCCGCCGAAGAATCCGTCGCCATCCGCCGCTCCCTGGCCGAGGCCAACCCGAACACCCACCTGCCCGGCCTCGCCACCGCGCTCAACAACCTCTCCAGCCGGCTGGGCGTCCTGGGGCGGCGGGCAGAGGGTCTGGTTGTCGTCGAGGAATCCGTCGGCCACTACCGCGTCCTGGCCGAGGCCGACCCGAACGCCCACCTGTCCGGCCTCGCCAGCGCCCTCAACAACCTCTCCAACTGGCTGGGCATCCTGGGGCGGCGGGCGGAGGGCCTGGCCGCCGTCGAAGAATCCGTCGCCATCCGCCGCACTCTGGCCGAGGCCACCCCGGACGCCCACCTGCCCGACCTCGCCATGGCCCTCAACAACCTCTCCGTCCGACTCGGCGAGGTGGGCCGGCGGACGGAGGGCCTGGCCGCCACCGAAGAAGCCGTCGCCATCTTCCGCACCCTCAGCGAGACCAACCCCGACGCCCACCTGCCCGACCTCGCCACCGCGCTCAACAACCTCTCCATCGACCTCGGCGAGGTGGGCCGGCGGACGGAGGGCCTCGTCGCCGCCGACGAAGCCGTCGCCATCTTCCGCACCCTCAGCGAGACCAACCCGGACGCCCACCTGCCCGACCTCGCCGGCACCCTCAACAACCTCTCCAACCGGCTGGGCGCCCTGGGGCGGCGGGCGGAGGGCCTGGCCGCCGCCGAAGAAGCCGTCGCCATTCTCCGCACCCTCAGCGAGACCAACCCGGACGCCCACCTGCCCGACCTCGCCGGCGCCCTCAACAGCCTCTCCATCGAGCTCGGCGAGGCGGGCCGGCGGGCGGAGGGCCTCGCCGCCGTCGAAGAATCCGTCGCCATTCTCCGCACCC